>JAAOZY010000179.1 GCA_012274205.1 Betaproteobacteria bacterium | reverse complement strand
GTGCACTCAGTTCGGGCCGCCGAGCAGCCGCTGTGCAAGCAGCGTTTGCATGTCGCGCCGGCCGTCGGCGATCAGGTACACGACAACCTCGGTGCGAATTATCCGGTAAATCAGCCGATAGGGTTTGAAAAAAACCTGGCGGTATTCGTGAATGCCGAGCGCGAGCAGTTCCCGGGGATGCGAACCGCGCTCGGGGAAGGTCGCCAAATCTCCAGCGACCTTCAATAGCCTGTCCAGCATCCGGTCGGCGGCCGTTTTGGAATCGTGATGGGCGATGTAGTCGTGGAGCGAGTCCAGATCGCGTTCCGCGCCTGCGGTCAGCAGAACCTTGCGGGACATGGGCTCAGACTTGCCGGGCACGCAGCCGCTTGACGACATCGCCCAGTGGACGTGTTCTGCCGGCCTCGACGTCCTGGTTGCCCAGCGCCAGCAGCTTCAACAGGGCCAGTGTTTCCTGGGTTTCCTCGTAGCTGGCCACGTCCTGGATGACCGCCTTGGCCTCGCCGTTCTGGGTGATGATCATGGCTTCGCGCTGATCGGTAAGCTGCTGCAGCACCTCGGCGGCGTTGGCTTTCAGATAACTGATGGGTTTGACCTGGGTCGAGTAGCGCATGATGCCCTCCGTTTTTGATGGGACTGAATATAGTCTTTTATCGGTTCTGCTGCAAAGGTCAGGTAATGATGCCGCCGCCGAGACAGACTTCGCCGTCATATAGAACCACCGACTGCCCGGGGGTGACTGCCCATTGGGTCGTGTCGAACACCAGTTCCAGCGTGTCATCGTGCAGCGCGGTGATGTGGCAGGCGGCGTCGGTCTGCCGGTAGCGGGTCTTCGCGGTGTAGGCGCGTTTGGGATCGGGCGCTTCGCCGCTGATCCAGTTGAGCTGGCCGGCGCCGAGGCTGGTGCGTTTGAGCAATGGGTGCTCGTGGCCCTGCACCACGATGAGCGTGTTGCTGGCCATGTCCTTGGCGGCGACGAACCAGGGGTCGTCGTTGCCGTCTTTCTGCCCGCCGATGCCGAGGCCCTGGCGCTGGCCCAAGGTGTAATACATCAGCCCCTGATGCTGGCCGACACACTTGCCCTCGGGGGTGCGCATATCGCCGGGGTTGCGCGGCAGATAGCGTTCGAGGAATTCGCGGAAGTTGCGTTCGCCGATGAAACAGATGCCGGTGCTGTCTTTTTTGGCGGCGTTGGGCAGGCCGATTTTTTCAGCGATCTGGCGCACCTCGGGCTTGGGCAGATGGGCGAGGGGAAACAGCGCGGGCTGCACCTGCGCCTGGCTCAAACGGTAGAGAAAATAGCTTTGATCCTTGTTGCTGTCCGCCGCGCGCAGCAGCGTCGCGCGGCCGCTGGCGTCCACACCCTTGCCGACGTAATGCCCGGTGGCGATGAACTCCGCACCACGAGCGATGGCGTCGTCGAGGAAGGCCTTGAACTTGATTTCGGCATTGCACAGCACGTCGGGATTGGGGGTGCGCCCGGCCTGGTATTCGGCGAGGAAATAGCTGAACACGCGTTCCTTGTATTCGGCGGCGAAGTTGACCGCCTCGACCTCGATGCCCAGCACGTCGGCCACCGCCAGCACGTCGAGAAAATCCTGGCGCGCGGTGCAGTGTTCGGTGTTGTCGTCGTCGTCCCAGTTCTTCATGAACACGCCGAGTACGTCGTAGCCTTGTTGCTTGAGCAGATAGGCGGCGACAGCGGAGTCGACTCCACCCGACATGCCGACGACGACGCGCGTACTCATGCGTGGTGCACGAAGTCGAGCGGAAAACGCCGCCCGGCGAGGTAATCCTGCAGGCAGCGCATGACCAGCGGGCTGCGGTGCGGAATGGGATGGGCGGCGAGTTCGGCCGGCGTCAGCCATACGGCGCGCACGATGCCGTTGTCGAGGGTGCGCTCGGCGTCGAAACCGACGGCCTCGCAAATGTAGGCAAAGCGCAGATAGGTGATGTCGCGCCGTGCGTAGTGGGTGGTGTATGCGCCCAGCAGCGCCAGCGGTTCGACATGATGCGCGGTTTCTTCCAGCGCTTCTCGGCGCACTGCCTCGATCAGCGTTTCGCCGCGCTCCCAGTGACCGGCGGGCTGGTTGAGGCGCAGGCCTTCGGCGGTGTGCTCTTCCACCAGCAAAAACTTGCCGTCGCGCTCAACCATGGCGGCAACGACGACGTGGGGCAACCACGGGCTATTCAGGTTGGGTTCAGACATGCAGTTCTTTCCATTCTCCAGGTTGCAGCTCACCCAGTGTCCATTCGCCGACGGCGGCGCGGACCAGCCGCAATGTTGGGTAGCCAATCCTGGCGGTCATCCGGCGCACCTGGCGATTCTTGCCTTCGGCAATCACGAGTTCGATCCAGTGGGTGGGGATCGCCGCGCGGATGCGGATCGGCGGATTGCGCGGCCACAGGCCGGCGGGTTCGTCGATGAGGCGCGCGGTGGCCGGGCGGGTGACGAAGTCGCCGAGATCGACGCCGTGCCGCAGCTCGTCCAGTGCGGCGTCATCGGGCGAGCCCTCGACCTGCGCCCAGTAGGTTTTGGGCAGTTTGTGTTTGGGGTCGGCGATGCGGCTCTGCAGCGCGCCGTCATCGGTTAAAATCAGCAAACCCTCGCTGTCCGCATCCAGTCGTCCGGCTGCGTACACACCCGGCAGCGTGAGGTAATCACACAAACCCTGCCAGCGGCCTTCGGCGGTGAACTGGCTCAGGACGCCGTAGGGTTTGTTGAACACAATAAGACGCGACACTTCGGTGGGGGACAAAGTCCCAATTTTACCCTTTAAGGTAACAACGTTTCGAGACCCACATGAGCACACACATCCAGATTCCCGCCCACGGCCAGAAAATTACCGTCAATTCCGACAACAGCCTGAACGTACCCGACACGCCCATCATTCCCTTCATCGAAGGCGACGGCACCGGTGTCGACATCACCCCGGCGATGCGCCGCGTGGTCGATGCGGCCGTGGCCAAGGCGTACGGCGGCAAAAAAGCTATCGCCTGGATGGAAGTGTTTGCCGGCGAAAAATCGCTCAAGGTCTACGGTGCGGACCAGTGGCTGCCCGAGGAAACCGTGCAGGCGGTGAAAGACTATGTGATCTCGATCAAGGGCCCGCTGACCACGCCGACATCGGGCGGCATCCGCTCGCTCAACGTCGCGCTGCGCCAGATGCTCGACCTGTACGTGTGCCTGCGCCCGGTGCGCTACTTCACCGGCGTGCCCAGCCCGGTGAAGGCGCCCGAGAAAGTGGACATGGTGATCTTCCGCGAAAATACCGAAGACATCTACGCCGGCGTCGAGTGGGAAGCGGGCAGCGAAGCGGTGAAGAAGGTCATCGCGTTTTTGCAGCAGGAAATGGGCGTGACGAAAATCCGCTTTCCGGACACCTCGGCCATAGGCATCAAGCCGGTGTCGATCGAAGGCTCAGAAAGACTCATTCGTAAGGCCATCCAGTACGCCATCGACAACGACCGCAGCTCGGTCACCCTGGTGCACAAGGGCAACATCATGAAGTTCACCGAAGGCGGCTTCAAGAAATGGGGCTACGAACTCGCCGCGCGCGAATTCGGCGCCAGGCTGATCGGCGATGGTCCATGGATGGAGTTGCCGGACGGCATCGTCATCAAGGACGTCATCGCCGACGCCTTCCTGCAGCAGATCCTGCTGCGTCCGGACGAATATGACGTGATCGCCACGCTCAACCTGAACGGCGACTACATTTCCGACGCGCTGGCGGCAGAAGTCGGCGGCATCGGCATCGCCCCCGGCGCTAATCTCTCGGACACGGTGGCGATGTTCGAAGCGACCCACGGCACCGCACCCAAATACGCCGGCAAGGACTATGTCAATCCCGGTTCGCTGATCCTGTCTGCCGAAATGATGCTGCGCCACCTCGGCTGGATCGAGGCCGCCGACCTCATCGTCACCAGCATGGAAAAAGCCATCGCGGCGAAACACGTGACCTACGACTTTGCCCGCCTGATGGAGGGCGCGACTGAAGTGAAGTGTTCGGCTTTTGCCGAGGCGATGGTTGCGCAGATGTAAGGCAGGGGACGGGGCAATCCCGATCCTGTGTGGCCGGCTCGATTGACCGTCGTGAGCATGGGGTCATCGGCCTGATGCCGATGGTTGGGGGCTGTCAGTTCGTGCGGATGTTCGCTATGCAGGTGACACTCGCATCGGGCCGGATTCGGCCAGGAGCGGTCACCTGAGCATCTCTCCCACAGCAGACATTCGGTCCGGATTATCATTACATATGCGGACAGACATCCTCGACGAACCGATCATGAATCAAGCAGTTACGGCACACCAGCATGTTCTGCGAATTTCAATAATACGGACCGACCGGTCTGGTGAATAACTGTTGGGCGCCATGAAACGTATCTTTGTTGCTTTCCTGGGCAGGGGCAAACCACATTTTCTTGGAAATGAGCGGATAGGAAATGAAAGGCCAGATTAATCAAGTCTCCGACACGGCATTCATGGCAGCCGCTTACCGTGCCATGGAGACGAATCACCCAAACGCGATATTTCATGATCCGCTCGCAGCGAAACTCGCCGGTGACCGTGGAAAAAAGATCATCGACAACCTTCCGAAGCAGGCGTTCATTGGCGGCTGGTCGGTTGTAATTCGCACTCGGATTATCGACGATTTCATCCAAGGCGCGATTGTAGAGGGCGTTGACACCATTCTGAACCTAGGCGCTGGGCTGGACACCAGGCCATACCGCATGGAGCTACCAGAATCGCTCCGCTGGATCGAAGTGGATTACCCTCACGTCATCGAACTGAAGGAATCCCGTCTTTCCGGGGAGACGCCACGGTGCCGACTGGAGCGGGTGAGACTGGATCTTGCCGACGTTGATGCCCGACGGACATTACTCGACGAAGTGGCAGCCCAATCGAAAAAAGTCCTCGTATTGACAGAAGCAGTTACTCCCTATCTTTCCGAAGAAGCGGTTGCCTCCCTCGGGGAGGACCTGGGGTCGCGTGAGTCAATATGGTATTGGGTCGTGGACTATTTTTCCCCTGCGTCGTATGAATACCGACGGCGAAGTGGCATGAGTAAGTCGATGGAGAACGCGCCGTTCCTGTTCGAGCCGAAGGACTATTTCGGTTTCTTTTTACGGATCGGCTGGAAGCCGAAGGAGACCCGGTATTTTGCAACCGAAGCGGAACGGCTGCGTCGTTCCGCGCCGTTTCCTTTCATCACAAGATTTGTGATGCGCATCCTTGGGTTTGCCGCCTCGCCAGAGCGTCGCCGAGAGATGAAACAGTATGCGGGTTTTGTTCTGTTCGAACCTGCAAATACAGAGAAACGGGCGGCTACGAGAAACCGCGACGCCCAACAAGAGCATGCAGCCGACGCCAAAAACTGGCTCGGCTGATGCTTGGCGTTGAACATCTGCTTTCCGATACGACCAATTTCCGCTTTGGGTCGATAGCGCCAGTTCAAAAAGTCACGAAGCAGACATTTGATTCGCACGTTGCACCATGCTGGGTGAATGCCCGAAACGGCCGATAGGACTTCGTGGAACGTCCTTCATTTAACGCGCCCGCGCCCTGGCGAGCTTGGCTTTCAACTCCGGCATGATTGCAGCAGCGGCCTTTTCACCCTCCAGAATGGCCAGGTGCCGCCCCTCGAAATCGGTGCTGTTCACCTCTGCCGTCTTCGGCCGGATCACGACGTCTGCATCCTCCAGTTCGTGGCGGCTGATGGCATGGCCCATGATGGCAAAGGTCTGCAGCAGCACGTCCAGGGTGCCGGTGAGCTTGTCCCGCTGAACCACATTGGAGATATCCACGGCGATGACGAAGTCCGCGCCCATGTTGCGCGCGACCTGGGCCGGCACCGGCGAGGTGAGGCCGCCGTCCACATAATCACGGCCGCTGATCTCGACGGGTTGGAACACCCCCGGCACGGCGCTGGAGGCGCGCACTGCCATGCCGGTGTCGCCCCGGCGAAACACCACCATCTCGCCGCTTTGCAGATCGGTGGCCACCACGCCCAGGGGTTTGGGCAGCTTCTGTATGGGCAGGTTTTGCACCTTCTGGTTGATGAAGTTCTGCAGCGCCTCGCCCTTGAACACGCCCCGGTTGGGCAGGGTCCAGTCCGTCACCATGTCCTCTTCCATCTGCAGGGCCAGCTTTTGCAGTTCGAAGCCACCCATCCCCGAGGCGTAGAGCGCCCCCACCACGGAACCCGCGCTGGTGCCCACCACCATGCTGGGCACGATGCCTTGTGCTTCGAGGGCTTTGATCACGCCGATGTGGGCGAAGCCCCGCGCCGCGCCGCCGCCCAGAACCAGCGCGATCCTGAGCGGCGGCTTCGGGGCGGGCGGCGTAGGCGCCGGAGGTGGGGCTGCACATGCGGAAAGCAGGGCGGCGAGCAGGAGGATGGGCAGATGGCGCATGACAAAATCGATCTCTGGCTGGAAACCGGATTATGAGGGGTGGCGATGGAGCCGGGCGCGCATTCATGTCGTGCAAAGGCGCTTGCGGTAGGATGCGGCCGATGCGCACCTGGGATATTTTCTGCACCGTCATCGACAATTTCGGCGACATCGGCATCAGCTGGCGGCTGGCGCGCAGCCTGGCGCACGAGCATGGCATGCAGGTGCGTTTGTGGGTCGATGATCTGGCTGCGTTTCAGCGCATCCGGCCGGAGATCCAGTCTGAATGCGACATGCAGCAGTGCGACGGCGTGACGGTCTGTGCCTGGCGCACGCCGTTCTTGCCGGTGGTGCCCGCCGAGGGGGTGATCGAGGCATTTGGCTGCGCGTTGCCGGATGAGTATGTTGCGGCCATGACCATGCAAACGCCGCCACCGGTCTGGATCAACCTTGAGTATCTGAGCGCGGAATCCTGGGTGGGCTCGCATCACGGCCTGCCGTCGCCGCATCCGCGGTTGCCGCTGACCAAGTATTTTTTCTTTCCCGGCTATACGGATCAAACAGGCGGGTTGCTGCGCGAGCGCGACCTGCTCGCGCGTCGCGCGCATTTCGTCCAGCACGAAGTCGATGCCTACTGGCAGTCGCTAGGTTTGTCTGCACCGGCAGCGGGCGAGTGGCGGATTTCGCTGTTTGCCTATGAAAACCCCGCGCTGGCGGGGTTGCTGGATGCCTGGCGCGCGTGCCCCGAGCCGATCACGCTGCTGGTGCCGGAAGGCCGCATCCTGCCGCAACTGGCGGACTGGCTGGGTGAGCCGGGCGTGCGCGTGGGGGATGCTTTTCAGCGCGGTGCATTGCACGTGCGGATACTGCCGTTTAGCAGTCAGGACGAATACGACCGGCTGCTATGGGCATGCGATCTCAATTTCGTGCGTGGCGAGGATTCCTGCGTGCGGGCGCAGTGGGCAGCGCGGCCGCTGGTGTGGCAGGCGTACCCGCAGGCCGAAGCCGCGCATCACGACAAGCTCGATGCTTTGCTGGCTATCTATACCGAGACTCTGGCATCGGGTGCAGCGCAGCTGCTGACGGACACTTGGCGGCGCTGGAATGGCGTGCCCGGCGCGCTGGATATGGCAGCGTGCTGGGCGGGCTGGCGGGTGCAGCGGGACGCACTGAAGCGCCATGCGGCGATCTGGCCGGCGCAGCTGGCCACCCGGCCGAGTTTGACCGATACGCTGGTGGGATTTGCTGAAAATAAGTTAAAATCCTGCGTTTTCTCAACCCCTTAGCGTCGTTGCACCTCCCGCAGCGCGCACTTGCAGCAGGACACACACCCATGAAAACCGCCCAGGAACTCCGCGCCGGCAACGTCGTGATGATCGGCCAAGACCCGATGGTCGTGATTAAAGCCGAATTTTCGAAATCCGGCCGCAACTCCTCCGTCGTCAAGATGAAGTTGAAGAACCTGCTGAATGGTTCCGGAACCGAGACCGTTTATCGCGCTGACGACAAGTTCGAACAGGTGTCGCTGGATCGCAAGGAATGTACCTATTCTTACTTCGCTGATCCGCTGTATGTGTTCATGGACAGCGACTACAACCAGTATGAAATCGAAGCCGAGAACCTGGGCGACGCTCTGAACTACCTGGACGATGGCATGCCGCTGGAAGTCGTGTTTTACGAAGGCAAGGCGATCTCGGTCGATATGCCCACCACCGTCATTCGCGAAGTCGAATACACCGAACCCGCCGTGCGCGGCGACACCTCGGGCAAGGTGTTGAAACCCGCCCGTATCAAGCCCACCGGGTTTGAGTTGCAGGTGGCGGCTTTTGTCGATATTGGCGACAAGATCGAGATCGATACCCGCACCAACGAATTCAAGCGCCGCGCCAATTAATTTCTGGCACATGTTTGAGAAAAAGGCAGCTTCGGCTGCCTTTTTTGTTTTTTGGCATCCTGTCCCGGCGTTAAAATGCGGGTCTGCTTTTCCGCTGTTTTCTTATGACCGACCCGCGCTTCATCCATCTCCGGCTGCACACCGAATACTCCGTCGCCGATGGCCTGGTGCGGATCGACGGGGCGGTCAAGCGCGCGCGCGACATCGCGATGCCCGCGCTGGGTCTGTCCGATTTGTCGAACACGTTTGGCTGGGTGAAGTTCTATCGCGCGGCGCGCGGCGCGGGGATCAAGCCCATCTTTGGCTGCGACGTGTGGATCAGCAATGCCGCCGACCGCAATCGCCCCTCGCGCCTGCTGCTGCTGGTGCAGCACCGCGAAGGCTATCGCCGCCTGTGCGAACTGCTCTCCCGTGCGTATCAGCACAACATCCATCGCGGACGCGCCGAGATTGACCCCGCCTGGCTGGCTGAAGGCAGCGACGGCCTGCTGGCCTTGTCGGGCGGCGACGGCGGCAACGTGGCGCAGGCGATTCTGGACGACAAACCCGATGCCGCGCGCGCCGCAGCCGCAGCGTGGGCGGCCTTGTTTCCGGGACGCTATTACCTGGAGCTGCAGCGTTATGGCCAGCCGCACAGCGAACGCCTGATCGACGGCCTGCTCGATGTGGGCGCGGTCTTGAACCTGCCGTCAGTCGCCACCCATCCGATTCAGTTCCTTGCGCCAGACGACTTCAAGGCGCACGAGGCGCGCGTGTGCATCGCCGAGGGCATGATGCTGGGCGATCCGCGGCGTCCGCGGCTGTTCACCACCGAGCAGTATTTCAAGACGCCGGACGAAATGGCGGAGCTGTTCGCCGATCTGCCTGAAGCCTTGCAAAACAGCGTCGAAATCGCCAAGCGCTGCAACCTCACGCTGGAACTCGGCAAGAGCAAGCTGCCTGATTTTCCGACGCCCGACGGCATGAGTCTCGACGACTACATGCGGCAGCGCTCCGCCGAAGGCCTGCAGATTCGCCTGGCCAAGCTCTATCCCGACGAAGCCACTCGCGTAGCCAAACAGGCTGAATACATCGCGCGGCTGGAATTCGAGCTGGGCACGATCATCCAGATGGGCTTTCCGGGCTACTTCCTGATCGTGGCCGACTTCATTAACTGGGCCAAGAATAACGGCGTGCCGGTGGGGCCGGGGCGCGGTTCGGGCGCGGGTTCGCTGGTTGCCTACAGCCTCGGCATTACCGATCTTGACCCGCTCGCGTATGACCTGCTGTTCGAGCGCTTTCTCAATCCCGAGCGGGTGTCGATGCCCGACTTCGATATCGACTTTTGCCAGGATGGCCGCGACCGCGTGATCGACTACGTGAAGCAGCGCTATGGCGCCGACTCGGTGTCGCAGATCGCCACCTTCGGCACCATGGCGGCCAAGGCGGTGCTGCGCGACGTCGGCCGCGTGCTCGACCTGCCGTATCTGTTCGTCGATAAATTCGTCAAGCTGGTGCCCAACGAACTGGGGATTTCGCTCGCCGAGGCGCGCGAAAAGGAACCGCAGATCGACGAGCGCGCCGCCGCCGAGGAAGAACTCGCCGAACTGCTGCCGTTGGCCGAAAAGCTTGAAGGCGTGACGCGCAACGTCGGCATGCACGCAGGCGGCGTGCTGATCGCGCCGGGCAAGCTGACCGATTTTTGTCCGCTGTACCAGGCCGAAGGCTCGGGTTCGGCGGTGTCGCAGTTCGACAAGGACGACGTCGAGGCGATCGGCCTGGTCAAGTTCGACTTTCTGGGGCTGCGCACGCTCACCATCCTGGCCGAGGCGGTGCGCTTCGTGCGGCGCCATGCCGACCGTGCCGACTTCAATCTTGAAGACCTGCCGCTCGATGATCGCGGGGTCTACAAGCTATTTGCCGACGGCAACACCACTGCGGTGTTCCAGTCCGAATCGCGCTCGGCCAAAGACCTGGAGAAAAAGCTCCGGGGCGACACCTTCGAGGACATCATCGCGCTGATGGCGCTGAACCGGCCGGGGCCGCTCGGCTCGGGCATGGTGGACGACTTCATCGCGCGCAAACAGGGCAAGCAGAAGCCCGAATACTTTCACCCCGACCTCGAGCCGGTGCTGAAATCGACCTACGGCATCATCGTCTACCAGGAACAGGTGATGCTGGTGGCGCAGATTCTGGCGGGCTACAGCCTCGGCGGCGCCGACCTGCTGCGGCGCGCGATGGGCAAGAAAAAAGCCGAGGAAATGGCGCAGCAGCGCGCGATTTTCCTGGAAGGCGCCAAGCAGCGCGGGGTGGACGACAAGGTCTCGGGACGGCTGTTCGACCTGATGGAGAAGTTTGCCGAATACGGCTTCAACAAATCCCACTCGGCCGCCTATGCGCTGATCGCGTATCACACCGCCTGGCTCAAGGCGTATTACCCGGCCGAGTTCATGGCGGCCACCATGTCGTCTGAGATGTCCGACACCGACAAGGTGCGGATTTTTTACGAAGACTGCCGCGCCAATGGCCTGACGATGCTGCCGCCCGATATCAACCAGTCGATTTATCGGTTCGAGCCGGTGTCAAAAACCGACATCCGTTATGGCCTCGGCGCGATCAAGGGCAGCGGCGAAGCGGCCATCGGCGCGATCGTGGCTGAGCGCGAGGCGAATGGCCCGTTCAAGGGCCTGTTCGATCTGACGCGGCGGGTGGACAAGCGCTACCTCAACCGCCGCGTGCTCGAAGCTCTGGTGAAAGCCGGCGCGTTTGACACGATCAACGATCATCGCGCCAGCCTGATGGCCTCGGTCGGCGCGGCGCTTGAAACCGCCGACCGCGCAGCGCGCAGCGGCGGCCAGGTCGGCCTGTTCGGGGAGGCGCTCGAAGGCGGCGAAGACCTGGTCGAGGTGCCGCACTGGTCGGATCTGGACAAGCTGATCCAGGAGAAATCCGCGCTCGGCTATTTCTTCAGCGGCCATCCCTTCACCTCGTATCTGAGTGAGGTGTCCGGCTTTGCCAAACGCCAGCTCAACAGTCTGGAGCCTGCGCGCGACCCGGTGATGCTGGCCGGTATCGTCGTCTCGCTGCGCGTCCAGATGACGCGGCGGGGCAAGATGCTGATCCTGCTGCTGGACGACGCGACCGCACAGGTCGAGGTGGTGATTTTCAACGAGCTGTATGACCAGAACCGCCACCTGCTGAAAGACGATGCGCTGCTGGTAATCGAGGGCAAGGTCAATCGCGACGACTATTCCGGCGGCATTCGCGTCACGGCAGAAAAAATCTACGATCTGGCGGGTGCGCGCACCCGTTTTGCGCAAGGACTCCGGCTGGTATGCAATGGGCAGGTCAGCTCGCAACCCGGCAATGGCCGCAAACTGGCCGAGCTGCTTGAAGCCTACAAGGCGCACGAAGGCGGCTGCCCGGTCTGGGTGGACTACCAGAACCCCAATGCCCGCTGCCGGGTGCGCCTGGGAGAGGGCTGGCGGGTGCGCCTGGATGACCGCTTGCTGGAGTCGCTCAGAGGCTGGCTCAAGCCCGAAGCGGTGAACGTGGTGTACTGAAAACGTCAGTTGAACTGATATATACGTACCAATTCATGCTTAGCCTGCAAATAAGTGTTGACTGGAATACCATAATATTAGAGAATTCTAATAACGCTGATGACGCCGCAACGGCTCTCAGTGTTGTCTCCTCCAATCCTTCCTCATAAGATGGATTCTCTGCCCGGCTCTCAGGAGCTGGGCATTTTTTTGTCCGGGATTCGGCTAATCGGGTTTCAGGCGCTGGATGACCGGATTTCGAAGGTCGTCCATTCGCCGCTCGCCGCGTCCTGGTCGATCTGCGTCACCTTGGCCAGCGGCGGCCCCTGCAGCGCCCATTCGAGCAGTTTGTTGACCGATTCCGCACTGCCTTGGATCACCGCCTCGACGGTGCCGTCGGCCCGGTTTTGCGCCCAGCCGTTGACGTTGAGCTGCACGGCCTGCTGGCGCATGGACTCACGGAAAAACACGCCCTGCACCCGGCCATGGATAACGAGATGCAGGGTAATCCGGTTCATTTGGCTCCCTTTTTACTTCACCTTCATGCCGGCCTGGGCGCCGGAGTCGGGTGACAGGATGAACAGGCCGGGGGCGTCGCCCGATGCGGCCAGCACCATGCCTTCGCTCATGCCGAATTTCATCTTGCGCGGCGCGAGGTTGGCAACCATCACGGTGAAGCGGCCCACCAGCGTTTCCGGCGCGTAGGCCGACTTGATGCCGGCGAATACCTGACGCGTGCCGAGGTCGCCCAGATCAAGCGTGAGCCGCAACAGCTTGTCCGCTCCTTCGACGTGGGAGGCCTCGGCGATGCGCGCGATGCGCAGGTCGATCTTGGCGAAGTCGTCGATGCTGACTGTGTCGGAAACCGGCGCAGTGGCAGCGTGGACTCCCTCCCCATTGAGGGGGGAGGGTTGGGGAGAGGGTGAAGCGGCCTTGGCCGCACCATGTGCTTGCGCTTCGGCGTGGCGCACCGGCGCGGGAGCAGGCGTCGGTTCGAGGTTCTGCTTGTTGGCGTCAACCATGGCTTCGATGGATTTGGGGTCGATACGGGTCATCAGGTGGCTGTACTCGTTAATGGCGTGGCGGATGAACAGGCTTTGCGCGTCATCCCAGGCCAGCGGTGCAATATTGAGAAAGGTTTCAACCTGCTCGGCCAGTTTCGGCAGTACCGGTTTCAGATACAGCGTCAGCAGGCGGAAGCAGTTCAGTGCGACCGTGCACACTTCGTGCAGGCGATACACGGCTTCGGGCTTCTTCGCCAGTTCCCAGGGTTTCTCGTCGGCCACATACTGATTGGCACGGTCAGCCAGCGCCATGATTTCGCGCAGCGCGCGGCCGTAGTCGCGCGCCTCGTAATGCGTGGCAATCGAGGCAGAGGCAGCCTGGAAATCACCGATCAGTTCGATATTCGCCACACCGTCGGCGAGCTTGCCGTCGAAGTTCTTGTGGATGAAACCGGCGGTGCGGCTGGCAATGTTGATGAACTTGCCGACCAGATCGGAATTCACCCGCGCGGTGAAGTCGTCCAGATTCAGATCAAGATCTTCCATCGAGCCATTCAGCTTGGCCGCGTAGTAATAGCGCAGCCATTCGGGATTGAGCTTCTGCGCCAGATAGCTTTCGGCGGTGATGAAGGTGCCGCGCGACTTCGACATCTTCTGCCCGTTTACCGTCAAAAAGCCGTGCGCGTACACCGCAGTCGGCAAACGGTGGCCGGAATACTTCAGCATCGCCGGCCAGAACAGGGCGTGGAAATACAGGATGTCCTTGCCGATGAAGTGCACCAGTTCAGTTTTCGAGTCGGCGCCCCACCAGGCGTTGAAGTCGAGGCCGTTGTCCTTGGCATATTTGGCGAAGCTCGCCATGTAACCGACCGGCGCGTCGAGCCAGACGTAGAAATACTTGCCGGGTGCACCGGGGATCTCGAAGCCGAAATAGGGCGAGTCGCGGCTGATGTCCCAGTTGTTGAGGCCCGAAGCGAACCATTCCTGCATCTTGTTGGCGGCCTCGCTTTGCAGCGCGCCCGAGGTCGTCCATTCGCGCAGGAAGGCTTCGCACGCGCCGAGCTTGAAAAAGTAGTGCTCGGAATCCTTGTGCACAGGCGTTGCGCCCGATACCGCTGACACCGGGTTTTTCAGTTCGGTCGGGCTGTAGGTCGCGCCGCACACTTCGCAGTTGTCGCCGTACTGGTCCTTGGCGCCGCATTTCGGGCATTCGCCCTTGATGTTGCGGTCGGCCAGGAACATGCCCTTGACCGGATCGTAGAAGCGTTCGACGGTCTTGGTGGTGATCAGCTTCGCATCGTCGCGCAGGCGGCGGTAAATGGCTTGCGACAGTTCGGTATTTTCCGGCGAGTCGGTCGAGTG
>JAAOZY010000178.1 GCA_012274205.1 Betaproteobacteria bacterium | reverse complement strand
GTCGCAAGGGCCACCGCCTGCTCGACGACGTCACCTCCCTGGCCCGCCTGCAGGCGGGCCAGGGAGGTGACGTCGTCGAGCAGGCGGTGGCCCTTGCGACCAACGGCATGATCCCCGCGTCGCTGGTACAAAACGCGCTGCACGAAAAATCCGGCGGCCTGACGCCGCTGGACCAGGCAAAGCGCGCGTTCGAGTGCGACTACCTGGTGCGCATGCTGAAGATTACCCAGGGCAATGTCGCGCGCGCAGCGAAGCTGGCGCAGCGCAACCGCACCGAGTTCTACAAGCTGCTGGATCGCCACCAGATCGAACCGCAACGATTCAAGCCGGCGCGCTGATCACCCGCGGCAGCGCAAGTATCGGCCCGATGAACGGCCGTCTCAACACTGCCAAGGCCACGCCGATCAAGCTCACGCCAGACCAGATAGCGGCGATCGCCACTGCCTTGAAGTAGCTGCCGGTCACTCGTCCTGCGCCATATAGGACTCCGCAAGCAGCCCTATTTTTTCGCCGCTTGCGCTTGGACTGCGCAGTATTGCCCGCTGTCGCCGCTTGGCGACAGCGGCGCACCGGGATGAACCCCACTCAATCAACGGCTTGAAATTTTGCGCAATACCGCCTGTCGTGGCGCGGCGACATGCGCCCTCGGTTCGGTCATGGAGGGGCATCAGCCATATCGCTCCAACTTATTGATAAAACCAAACAAACGCCTTCTGGCACAGCCCTTGCACACACTCAATCGGCTAACACAAGGAGAGCCCAAAATGGAAAGCTTCGATTTCAAAAGTACGCATCCGCTGGTATTGGGCGCGGCCGCGTCGGTCATGATCGTCAGCCTGATGGGCGCTGCGGCGATCGGCGGATGGTTGCCAAGCGCACGCTCGGACAAGACCGATGCGGTCGCGGAAAAGAGCACACCGACACCCGACGCCGCGCGCCACACGCCGACCAGGCTGGCTGCGTATTCGAATGTCTGCGCCACCTGCGGCGTAGTCACGGCAATCCATGCGCTGGAGCTGAAAGGCGACGCGAGCGGGCTGGGCGCAGTCGCCGGCGGCCTCACCGGCGGCGTGATCGGCAACCAGATGGGCCGCGGCAACGGCAATACCGCGATGACCATCCTGGGTGTCGCGGGTGGCGCCCTGGCTGGAAACGAAATCGAGAAGAACGTGAAGCAGCACTACAGCTACCGCGTCACCGTGCGCATGGACGACGGCTCCTTCCGCACGGTGTCGCAGTCGAGTGCGCCCAGGATCGTGGTGGGCGCGCGCGTGCACATCGTCGACGGCGCCGTGCTCGCCGGCTCCTGAAACGCGCACTGTCAAAACGGGAGGCGAAATGGAATACCGTGCGAAAGGACGCTTCGAGCTGCTGAGCTATCTGCTGCTCAATGGGCTCGTGTGGGTCGGCGTGGCCGGCATTGCATGGAACCTGCTGAAACCGGCGGGATGGCTCTACCGGTTCATCGATCTGCTCATAAACGGTCAACCGGCCAGCCTGTATTACGCAGGCGTGGGCGCGCTCGCGCTGCTCGCCGGCAAGGCCTGGCTGGACAGCATAGACCGGCGCGCGGTGCGCTATGCGCTCAGCGCGTCCTGCGCCTTTGCCGGCACGCTATTCATCCTGCGTTTGGTGCTGCCGCTGTGAACCCGTGCCGGCAGTTTCCGGCGCGACGCGCGATTACGCCGATCCATGTCAAAATGGCCGCAGTCGATGACGCTCGCGGGGACCATGATGAAACTCAAAATAAGGCGCAGCCACGCCTTGGTCGAAAACCACTGGTCCGAGGCCGGACGCAAAGCCGACATCCCATTGCGCAAGATTGCGGCGGTGCTGATCGTGGAAAATCCCTATGCGGGCCGCTATGTGAAAAATCTCAACCCGCTGATTGCGGCGAGCGCCGCGCTCGGACGCGAACTCGCCGCGATGGCCGTCGCGGCGCTGGCGCCGCACCAGGCGCAAAGCCTGGGCAAGGGCGCGCTGGTCGGCATTGCCGGCGAGCAGGAACACGCCAACGCGCTGCTCACCAATATATTTGCCGAGCCTCTGCGCGCGGCGTTCGGCGGCGGCAAGGCCTGGATTTCGTCGATGACCAAGGTCGCGGCGGCCGGTACGCCGATCGACATTCCGATGAACTGCAAGGACGCGCTGTACGTGCGCTCGCACTACGACGGCATGACGCTGATGCTGCCCGATGCGCCGATGCCGGATGAAATCGCTCTGATCCTGTGCGCGGCAAACCGCGGCCGCCTGCATGCGCGCGTCGGCGGCCTGGCCTACGATCGGCGAAAGGGCGAAGACGGACTGGTCTAGACGCGGGCGCCGCTGAACCCCGGCTTGCGCTTTTCCATGGGGTCGTGCCTGCTCTCCCACGCATCGCCGGGCGCTCACGGCCGCGGCTATTTGAACGGATGCCTGATGACGATGGTTTCCTTGCGGTCCGCCCCGGTCGAAATCATGTCCACCGGAACGCCGCAGATCTGCTCCAGGCGCGACAGGTAGGCGCGCGCGTTCGCCGGCAGCGCTTCGAGCCGGCTGACTCCAACCGTGCTCTCCGACCAGCCCGGCATTTCCTCGTAGATGGGCACGCAATCGCGCGCTGCATCCGCACCGGCGGGAAAGATGTCCAGCGTGGCGCCGCCGATGCGGTAGCCCACGCCGAGCTTGATCTGCTCCATGCCGTCGAGCACGTCGAGTTTGGTGATGCACAGACCGGAGACGCCGTTGATCTGGATCGAGCGCTTCAGCACCGCCGCGTCGAACCAGCCGCAGCGGCGCGGCCTGCCGGTCACCGAGCCGAATTCGTTGCCGTTCTTGCGCAATTGCTCGCCCATTGCATCGTTGAGTTCGGTCGGAAACGGTCCGCTGCCGACCCGCGTCGAATACGCCTTGGCGATGCCCAGCACGTAGTGCAGCATCTGCGGGCCCACGCCGGTGCCGCCGGCGGCCGAACCGGCAACGCAACTGCTCGAGGTGACGAAGGGATAGGTGCCATGGTCGACATCGAGCAGAGAGCCCTGCGCGCCCTCGAACAGCAGGTGCTTGCCCGCGGCTGCGGCGCGGTACAGTTCCGAGGAAACGTCCGCCACCATCGGCGCCAGCCGCGGCGCGAATGCGAGCGCCTCGTCGTGCGTCTGCTGGAAATCCACGGGCTTCGCCTTGAGATAGTGCTGCAGCACGAAGTTGTGGAAATCGAGCGCTTCGCGCAGCTTGTCGGCGAAGCGCTGCGGATTGAACAGATCCTGCAGGCGGATCGCGCGCCGCGCCACCTTGTCCTCATAGGCAGGGCCGATGCCGCGGCCGGTGGTGCCGATCTTGGCTTCTCCCTTGGCCGCCTCGCGCGCCTGATCGATGGCGACGTGATAGGGCAGGATCAGCGGGCAGGCACCGGAGATGCGCAGCCGGTTCGCGACCGCCACGCCGGCCGATTCGAGCTCGTCGATTTCCTGCAGCAGCGCGGATGGCGACAGCACCACGCCGTTGCCGATGTAGCAGGCGACACCCTCGCGCAGAATGCCGGAGGGAATCAGCCGCAGTATGGTCTTCTTGCCGTTGATCACCAGCGTATGGCCGGCGTTGTGTCCGCCCTGGAAGCGCACTACGCCATCGGCATGGTCGGTGAGCCAGTCGACGACCTTGCCCTTGCCTTCGTCACCCCACTGGGTGCCGATCACCACTACGTTCTTAGCCATGCTGGATCCAAGAAAAGAGAATTGGGAATGCCACGGCGCAGGCGCCGCGAAATGCGCAACGGCAGCGTTTGTCCGCGCGCGGCTTCATGTCTTTTTCACCAGCCACTTGCCTTTGCTCTTGACCAGTGTACGCGTGCAGCGCCCCTCGTCGCCATCGTTCTCGTGCCCGGGCAGGTCCTGAATCACCACCTCGCCGGCCGCGCGCAGGCGCGCGATTTCGGCTTCGAGTGCGGGCTCGCTCGGGCGCGGCGCTCGTATGCATCCCGGGGCCGGCGCGCCCGGCGCGAACCGCGCGAGTTCCAGCAGGTACAGGGTGAAGCCGGTCGCCGGCCGGGCGCGGCCGAAGGCCTTGCC
>JAAOZY010000177.1 GCA_012274205.1 Betaproteobacteria bacterium | reverse complement strand
GACGTCCAGTCTTTTCTCGAAATCGGCGCGATAGGGCTCGGGAACGATCAGCTCGTGCAGCTTCCTGCCGCGCGCCTCGCCCCCGGAATAGCCGAATATCCGCTGCGCCGCCTCGTTCCAGAAGGCGATGCTGCCCTTTTGGTCCATCATGATAATCGCGTCCTGCGCGGCGGCGCCGATGATGCGCAGCCGCTCTTCGGCCAGCCGGTGCCGCGCGAATACTTCGCGCATCAGGTGCATGGAGCCGACGATGAGCAGCGAGAAGCCCAGGCCCATCCAGTCGTTGACGACGGCGTAAGTCGCGGGGTCCACGCCGCCGTGCTCGATGAAATAGCTCAGCATGCTGCGGAAGCCCTGCAGCAGCAGCGCGCCGGTGAGCAGAATCCAGCCCAGCAACCAGCCGGACAGGCGCACGCCGGCGAATGCGAGCGCGATGCCCAGCAGCAGCAGGGCAATCGACAGCGTCTGAATCGACAGCAGAAAATCCATCACGACCTGCGCCCCCCCGGCGCGCGAGCGCTGATTGCCGATCGACCGGCGAACCCCCGCCGGATTAGCACGCGGCTATTGCGGCGATGGGCCAGTCTACCCGTTATCCGGCGCTTTGCCTGCGAATTCACCCGCGTTGCGCAAGGCGAGCGCGCGCGCGTACAGCTCGTTCCTGCGCGCGCCGCTGATCGCCGCCGCGAGCGCGGCCGCCTGCTTCAGCGGCAGCTGCGCCAGCAGCAGGCGCAGCACGCGCTCCGCCTCTGCCGGCAAGCCTTCCTGCGCCTCGGCTCGCGCGCCGGATACGATCAGCACGAATTCGCCGCGCTGGCGGTTGGCATCGGCCGCGAGCCACGCTTCGGCCTGATCCAGCGTGCAAAGGTGTATGGTCTCGAACAGTTTGGTCAGCTCGCGTGCGATCACGATTTCGCGCGCGCCGCCGAGGACAGCGGTGAGCGCGGCCACGCACTCGATCACGCGGTGCGGCGCTTCATAGAACACGAGCGCGTAGGGGAGCTCGCGCAGCTGTTCGAGCGCGGCGCGCCGCGCCGCCGGCTTGACCGGCAGGAAACCGTAGAACAGGAAGTGCGGCGCCGCCAGCCCTGCCGCCGACAGCGCGGCGATGGCGGCGTTGGCGCCGGGTATCGGGCATACCGCAATGCCGGCCGCGCGCGCGCGCGCCACCAGCAGCGCGCCCGGATCGGAAATAGCGGGCGTGCCGGCGTCGCTTACCAGGGCGATCGTCTCGCCCGCGGCCATGCGCGCAACCAGCTCCGCCGCGCGCTGCATCTCGTTGTGCTCGTGCAGCGCCACCAGCTTGGCGCGAATGCCGTGGTGCGCAAGCAGGTGCGCGGTGTTGCGCGTATCCTCGGCGGCGATCAGGTCCGCCTGCGCCAGTAGTGCAAGCGCGCGCGCGCTGATGTCGGCCAGATTTCCAATTGGGGTCGCCACGACATATAATTTTCCGGCACCCTCCGAGGCTTGCTCCCCATGGCCCTGCGGCTCCCCCCGCGACTCCGCCTGCGCGCCGTTCCCGCCGCCCTTGTCGTGCTGCTTCATGGCATGGGATTGTGCGTTGCGCCCGGCAATGAAGCAAGCGCCGCCTGCGCGCCGGCACGCGCCGGCCGCGTACCATGACGCGCGGCACGAACGCCGGCGGCGCGCAGGCCGAGGCACTCGCCGCCGATTTTCTGCAGGGCCGCGGCCTGCGCCTGCTGCAGCGCAATTACCGCTGCCGCCTGGGCGAAATCGATCTCGTCATGGCGGACGGCCCGGTGCTGGTGTTCGTCGAAGTGCGCCTGCGGCGCAATGCCGATTTCGGCGGGGCCGCGGCGAGCATTACCGCCACCAAGCGTCAACGCATCCTCAGGGCGGCGCGTCATTACCTTTCGGGCAGGCCGGAACCCGCCTGCCGTTTCGATGTCGTATTGCTCGACGCCTTGGCCGCGGACCATATCGAATGGATCAGGGATGCCTTCGGTGAATGATGCCTTCAGGCTGCGCGTTGCGCTGCTCGCGCTGGTCTGCCTGCTGCAGCAGCCTGCAGCGGCGCAGCAGGTGCGCGTGCTGGTGCAGAGTTCGCCGCTGGCCGGCTTCAATTACCACCAGGCGCCCGAAGTGTGGCGCGAGCTGCGCGTCGGCGATGCGCTGCGCCTCGCGCGCGAGCCGGACAACGCCTACGACGCCCGGGCGGTGCGCGTCGAATGGCGCGGGCACATGCTCGGCTACGTGCCGCGCGCGCACAATGCCGCGCTCGCCTGGGCCATGGATCGCGGGGAAACGCTCGAGGCGCGCATCAGCCGCCTGCGGCCGCAGCGCAGCCCGCGCAAGCGCGTGGAGTTCGAGGTCTACGTCGAATGAGCGCGGGCAAGCGGCCGTTTTTCAGCGGAGCGTAGGAAGCCGTTGCAAAATGAAATTGTGCAACGCCCGATATAGGGGAGTATGAGGGAGGTCCCCCAAGGGGACTTCCTCCGGGGCGTATCCCGTCATTTTGAAACGCACTCTAAGGTAGAATGCCTTTTTTGCATTTTCGGAGCATCGATGGATCTTGTAGCACGCGTCAGCCAGCATTTCGCCGACAGCGTCCAGATCAAGCAGAAGTCGGCAGAGCTGCTGTCCGCGCCGATCGCACAAGCCGCCGAGCTGATGGTGAAATGCCTGCTCGCCAACGGCAAGATTCTCGCTTGCGGCAACGGCGGTTCGGCTGCGGACTCGCAGCACTTCGCGGCGGAGCTGCTCGGGCGCTTCGAGCGCGAGCGCCCCGGGCTGGCGGCGATCGCGCTGACCACCGACAGCTCGACGCTCACCGCGATCGCCAACGACTACGCCTACGAGCAGGTATTCTCCAAGCAGGTGCAGGCGCTGGGGCAGGCAAATGACGTGCTGCTCGCGATTTCCACCAGCGGCGACTCGAAAAACCTCATCGCCGCCATCCACGCCGCGCACGAGCGCGACATGCAGGTGGTCGCATTGACCGGCAAGGCCGGCGGCAAGATCGCCGGCCTGCTGGCGAAGGAGGACGTGCACATCTGCGTCCCCTCGAACCGGACCGCCCGCATCCAGGAGGTGCACCTGCTGACGCTGCACTGCCTGTGCGATGGCATCGACACGTTGTTACTAGGAGCCGAATCATGACTGCATTGAACAAGTTGGTCCCGCCCGTGCGCACCATGGCGCTGCTCGCACTGCTCGGACTGCTGCCGCAGCTGCAGGGCTGCGTCGAAATGGCCGTGGTCGGTGCGGGCGCGGCGGCGCTGGCCTCCGATGACCGGCGCTCGCTCGGCGCCCAGACCGAGGACAAGGAAATCGACCTGAACGGCGGCAACCGCGTCAGTGCGCGCTTTGGCGACAAGGTGCACATCAATGTCACCAGCTACAACCGCAACGTGCTGCTCACGGGCGAAGCGCCCGATGCCGCCACCAAAACGCAAATCGAGCGCATCGTGCGCGAGATCCCCAACGTGCGCGGGGTGGTCAACGAAATCCAGATTGCCGGCGTGAGCGCCTACAGCGCGCGCGCCAACGACGGTTACCTTACCTCCAAGGTCAAGGCGCGCTTCGTCGACAACGGCGGCAACTTTTCCATCAACCAGGTAAAGGTGGTGACCGAAAGCAGCATGGTCTACCTGCTGGGCCTGGTCACGCGCAAGGAAGCCGAGGCGGCAGTCGAAATCGCGCGCACTACCGGCGGCGTGCAGAAAGTCGTGCGCGTGTTCGAGTACATCGAAGCACCGGCGAAGTAGCCCCGGCGCGCGCCGGGAACAAGCGTGCGTGCGACGCCCGCCGACCAGCCCTGAACCAGATGCAAGACCGGCCCGAATTCGAGGCGAAGCTGTGCGAGCCGGCACAGCTCGCGCAGCGCGTCGCCGGACTCGCCCGGCCGCTGGTGTTCACCAACGGCGTGTTCGACCTCCTCCACCGCGGCCACGTCAGCTATCTCGCGCAGGCGCGGGCGCTCGGCGCGAGCCTGGTGGTCGCAGCCAACAGCGACGCCTCCGCGCGCCGGCTGGGCAAGGGCGAGGACCGGCCGATAAACCGGCTCGAGGACCGCGCCGCCGTGCTCGCGGCGCTGCAGGCGGTGGACATGGTGACCTGGTTCGACGAAGACACGCCGCTCGCGCTGATCCTGGCCTGCCGGCCGGAAGTGCTGGTGAAAGGCGGCGACTGGAGGCCGGAGG
>JAAOZY010000176.1 GCA_012274205.1 Betaproteobacteria bacterium | reverse complement strand
CGCCAGGACCTGCGCCAGGTGCAGCTTGCCGATTCCGCTGCGTCCATGGAAAAGCAGTGCATGGGGCAGGCGCTCATGCATGTCGGCAAGGCGCTGCCACACCTCTTTATGCCATGGTAAATATTTTATATACATACGCTTGAGATCAATTCTTCAAGTATATTACGAGTAGCTTCCACGGTTTGGCTGGCGTCAATCAGCCTGATTCGCTGAGGAAAACGCGCTGCCCGGGCGACATACGCCGAGCGTACCCGGGCAAAGAATTCCAGGCCCTCCTGTTCGAACCGGTCCGGCGCCGCGGTGGCGGCAAGCCGCCTGCGCTTGGCCTCCTCGACCGAAAGGTCGAATACCAGGGTCAAGTCCGGCTGCAGTCCCTGGTGCACCCAGTGTTCGAGGATTTCTATCCTGCCCGGGTCGAGGCCGCGGCCGCCCCCCTGATAGGCGTAGGTTGCATCGGTAAATCGATCGCAGAGTACCCAGGTACCCGCAGCCAGCGCCGGCAGGATTACCCGTTGCAGGTGCTCGCGCCTGGCCGCAAACATCAGCAGAGTCTCGGTTTCCAGATGCATCGACTGCGCCAGCAGCAGTCGGCGCAATTCTTCGCCCAGTGGGGTGCCGCCGGGCTCGCGCGTAACCAGTACGCGCTGCCCCGCCGCTTCGATGCGCCCGGCGATCCAGTCAAGGTGCGTGCTTTTTCCGGCGCCGTCTACGCCCTCGAGAGTAATGAATTTCGCGCTCACCTCAGTGCCTCCTGCGACGCTGGTATTTGGACACCGCGCGTTCGTGTTCTGCCAGCGTACGCGAGAATTCGCTGGTTCCGTCGCCGCGGGCGACAAAGTAAAGCGCCTTGGTCTGTGCCGGATTCAGCGCCGCCTGCAGCGCGGCCTGCCCCGGCATGCAGATCGGTGTCGGCGGCAGTCCCGTCCTGGTATAGGTATTGTGCGGCGTGTCGGCGCGCAAGTCCTTCTTGCGCAGATTGCCATCGAATTTCTGCCCCAGACCGTAGATGACCGTGGGGTCGGTCTGCAGCATCATGCCGATGCGCAGCCGATTGACGAAGACACCGCCGATCATGGCCCGGTCGGTCGCCTTCCCGGTCTCTTTCTCGATTACGGACGCCATGATGAGCGCGTCATAGGGGCTGCGGTAAGGCAGTTCGGGCGCGCGCTGCTCCCATGCTGCTTGCAACTGGCGTTGCATCGTCTGGTAGGCTCGCTGGAGTATCTCCAGATCGCTGCTGCCCTTGCCGAACATATAGGTGTCGGGGAAAAATAGGCCCTCCGGGCTGCGCCCCGCGGCGCCAAGGCGTTCCATGATCTGCGCGTCGCTGAGGGCGCTGCTGTCGTGCCTCACCTCAGGATCGGCGTCCAGTGCCGTGCGCATCTGGCGGAAAGTCCAGCCTTCGATGAACGCAAGCCCGGTCTGCGTGACTTCGCCCGCGCTGAGCTTGTTGAGCAAGGCCAGCGGCGTGATTCCGCGGCGCACTTCGTAGCTGCCGGCCTTGATGCCGGTCGCTTTGCCGAGCAGGCGGCCGAGCAGATTGAATTTCCATGCGCCCAGTTCGACGCCGGACTCGATTATCTGCCGCGTCGCATTTTTCAAGCTGCTGCCCGGTTTGATCGAAAACTCGGTCGGATCAGCGCGCAACGGCACCGGGCTGAACGCGTACCAAGCGAGTCCCGCGCTCGCCAGCAGCGACAGACATAGTGCAATCAGAACAATGCGCTTGATCCATGACCACATTCGTTTGGGCGTCCATCCGTGCCGGGGGTAAGCGGGAGTTTCCGGACGCTATAATAGCTGCTTGGATTGCGCATTATCGCGCATACTTTACTCATAATCCATGTACCAAAGGGCGATTGCGCATGAGTTCTGACTGGCAGGCTTTCCTGCGCCGACGCGGGGCACGCATTGAGGCCGGCGCGGTTGGCGATTTCGGCGATGCCGCGGCGGAGCGGCGCGCCGCGCGCGATGGCGCCATCCTTGCCCCGCTCACCCATCTGGGGCTGATCGCCTGCAGCGGCGCGGATGCGCGGTCTTTCCTGCATGGACAGCTCAGCAACGACGTAAGACAACTCGCACCCGGCCGCAGTGAATATGCGGCGTATTGTTCGGCCAAGGGACGCATGCTCGCCAATCTGCTGCTGTGGCGCGAAAATGAAAGCTATTTCCTGCAGCTCGCGCGGTCGCTGCAGCCGCCGGTGCAAAAACGACTGGGCATGTTCATACTGCGCGCCAAGGTCGCGCTGGCCGATGTGAGCGATGTGTATCCGGTCATGGGACTGGCTGGCGGCGCGGCCGCGGCCGCGTTGAAGGATATTTTTCCGGTCCTGCCGCAGCAGGCGCACGAGCTCGTGCGCGATCCGCTCAAGGGCACGCTGATCGCCCTGCCCGGTGGGCGCTTTCAGCTGGTGGCGAGTCGGGACTCGGCGGAAACGCTGTGGGACAAGCTGGCGGCATCGCTGCAGCCGGTGGGTGCCGCCTGTTGGGAATGGCTGGAAATCCGCAACGGCCTGCCATTGATCGGCGCTGCAACGCAGGAGCAGTTCGTGCCGCAGATGGCCAACATGGAACTCATAGGCGCGGTGAATTTTCAGAAAGGCTGCTACCCGGGGCAGGAAATCGTCGCGCGCACCCAATACCTCGGCCAGCTCAAGCGCCGCATGGTGCTTGCGCACGTCGATGCCGCCGTGCCGCCGCAGGCCGGCGACAGCGTGTTCAGCAGCGAGCTCGATGGCCAGGCGAGCGGCATGGTGGTGAATGCGCAGCCGGCACCCGGCGGCGGTTACGACCTGCTGGCAGTGGTGCAGACATCGAGCATCGCGCAGGGGACGCTGCATGCCGGTTGCGCAGGCGGGCCGCCGCTGCGCCTCGAGCCCCTGCCGTACGCGCTCGCCTGAGGCTGCTGCGATGTGCCTGATCCTGTTCGCGCGCGGCGCGCACCCCGAGTATCCGCTGGTGATCGCGGCGAATCGCGACGAATACTACCGGCGGCCTGCGGCTAAGGCGGCGTACTGGGAAGACCATCCGGACATCCTCGCCGGACGCGACCTGGAATGCATGGGCACCTGGCTCGGCATCACGCGCGCGGGCCGTTTTGCCGCGCTCACCAATTTCCGCGATCCGCGCGAACGCAAGATCGAAGCCCCCTCGCGCGGCACCCTGGTGAGCGAATTCCTCGTTTCAGGCGAGGAGCCGCGTGTCTATCTGGAGACAATCGCGGGGCGCGCGCATCACTATAACGGCTTCAACCTGCTCGCCGGCGACGTCGATGGCGTTTTCTTTTTCTCCAGCCGCGGCGGCGCCGTGCAGGAAGTATCCCCGGGGATCCACGGCCTGTCGAACCACCTGCTGGATACGCCCTGGCCGAAAGTAGAGCGCGGCAAGGCGCGGCTGCGGGCGGCGCTGGCGGACGAGCCGAGCACCGAGGCGCTGCTGGACTTGCTGCATGACCGTGAACCCGCGGCGGAAGGCGAGCTGCCGGACACCGGCATCGGCATCGAAATGGAACGCGTCCTGGCGCCGGCGCTGATCGTGTCACCTCAGTACGGCACGCGCGCCTCCACCGCCGTGATTTTCGGGCGCGACGGCGGCGTCAGCTTCAGCGAACGCACCATTTTGCAAGGCGGCGCCACCGGTGCCACGGTCAGCATGCATTTCAGCATCAGCCGGACTTGAGCTGGCGCTGCATCGGTACGTGGGGTATGCCCGCCTCGATGAACCCGGGACCGGACACTTCGAAGCCATAGCGCCGGTAGAATCCGGCCGCCGTGGTCTGCGCATTCAGGCGCACCGCCGCGTCGCCGCGGGCACGGGCACGCTCCACCAGCACCTGCAGCAGCAGCGCACCTACGCCTTGGCCGCGCCATTGCTTCAGTACCGCCATGCGCCCGACATGGCCGTCGGGCAGCAGGCGCCCCGTTCCGAGCGCCGTGCCGTCCTCGCCATAGGCCAGCGCATGCTCGCACTGCGCGTCCTGCGCGTCCATTTCGATCTCCGCCGGTACGCCCTGCTCGCGCACGAACACGAGCTCGCGTATGTGTCCTGCATGGGCACGAGCCCTATCCCAGTCGCACAGGCGCACGCTGAATGTCGGTGCAGTCATGGCGGTTATAATACGCGCCTACTTCGAGGGTGAGTCATGCACAGCCTGTGGGACGACAAGGAGGCGGCGCAATGCCGCGATGAACTCGAGCTGCGCGTCTATACTTCGCGCCTGCTCGGCCGCGACAAGACACTGGTGCTGCATGGCGGCGGCAATACCTCGGTCAAGCTGAGGCAGAAAGACCTGTTCGGCGCGGATGCAGACGTGCTCTACATCAAGGGCAGCGGCTGGGATCTGGAGACAATCGAGGCGGCGGGGTTCGCGCCGGTGCAGCTTGATTATCTGCAGCGCCTGGCGCATCTCGATACGCTGTCCGACACGCAGATGGTGAACCAGCTGGCGACACATCTGCTGCAGGCCACGGCCCCTGCGCCCTCGGTCGAAACCATTCTGCATGCGATCCTGCCGCACAAGTTCGTCGACCATACTCACGCCGACGCGGTGCTGGCCGTTACCGACACGTCCGACGGCGAACGGCGCATCCGCGAGATCTACGGCGACGCGATGGTGATCATTCCCTATGTCATGCCCGGCTTCGATCTCGCCCGTCTGTGCGCGCAGGAGTATCCGCGTCAGGCCGGCCGCAACACCATCGGCATGGTGCTGCTGAACCACGGCATCTTTTCCTTCGGCGACAGCGCCCGGCTGTCCTACGAGCGCATGATCGATCTGGTGAGCCGCGCCGAGACTTACCTGAAAGCGCAGGGAGCCTGGGATCTGCCGCCGCGCCCGCGGGAGCCGGCGCGCATCGATATGCTCGAGCAGGCCCGGCTGCGCTGCAATATTTCGGCGCTTGCCGGCGCGCCCATGCTCCTGGCAACGCATAGCGATGCGCAGTCCCTGGCGTTCGCGCGGCGTGACGACCTGATGGAATTGTCGCAGCAGGGACCGGTCACGCCAGACCATATCATCCGCACCAAACGGATTCCCATGCTCGGCACCGATGTCGGCGCCTATGCACGCGACTACCGCGTCTATTTCGACGAACAGGCGACCCAGGCCAGGGAGCCCAAAACGATGCTCGACCCGGCGCCGCGCCTGGTGCTCGATCCCGCCTTCGGCATGGCCGCGGCCGGCAGAAGCGCGAAAGACGCAGCCATTGTCGCCGAGCTGTACCAGCACAGCATGCAGGTGATGCAGCGCGCACAGGCTCTGGGCGACTACCGCGCCCTGTCCCAGCGCGAATTGTTCGAGGTTGAATACTGGGATCTAGAGCAGGCCAAACTGAGGAAGGGCGGCAAGCCGCCGCTGTTTGCAGGGGAAATTGCGCTGGTCACGGGCGCGGCCTCCGGCATAGGCAAGGCCTGCGTCGATGCGCTGCTCGCACGCGGCGCAGCGGTGGTCGGACTCGACATCAATCCGGCGATCGAGACGATTTACCGGCGCAAGGATTTTCTCGGCCTGCGCTGTGACCTGACTGACGAGCATGCCATCAGCGCTGCGCTGGAACGCGCGGCCCTGGCCTACGGCGGTCTGGATATGCTGGTGCTCAACGCGGGCATATTCGCGGCGACCCGAAAGATAGCCGAACTCTCGACCGAAGAATGGCGGCGCGTCATGGCGATCAACCTCGACGCCAACCTGGTGCTGCTGCGTGCCTGCCATCCGCTGCTCAAGCTCGCCCCCAGGGGCGGGCGCGTGGTGGTCATCGGCTCGAAGAACGTGCCTGCGCCCGGTCCCGGCGCAGCGGCCTACTCTGCCTCCAAGGCCGCACTCAATCAGCTCGCCCGCGTGGCCGCGCTGGAATGGGGTGCGGAAGGCATACGCATCAACTCGCTGCACCCCAACGCCGTATTCGACACCGGCATCTGGACCGAGGAGGTGCTGGCGCAGCGTGCGCAGCATTACGGCCTGTCGGTGGACGCATACAAGACCAATAACGTGCTCAAGACCGAGGTCAGGAGCAGCGATGTGGCCGAGCTTGCGGCGGAGATGTGCGGTCCGCTGTTCGCCAAGACGACCGCGGCCCAGGTGCCGGTGGACGGCGGCAACGAAAGGGTGATCTGAGATCATGCAAGTCGAAAACCTAAACGTAGAGACCCTTCGCTGGCGCGACGGGAGACTGGAACTCATCGACCAGCGGCGCCTGCCGCTGGAATTCGAATATGTTGCCTGCGAAACCGCAGAGCAGACGGCGGCGGCGATTCGCGGCATGGTGGTGCGCGGTGCACCGGCGATCGGCTGCACTGCAGCCTACGGTGCGGCGGTAGAGGCGCAGCGCCACGCCGCTGCATCGCGGCAGCACTTCGATGCAGCCCTGGAAGGCGCGTTCGAAGTGCTGGCGGCAAGCCGCCCGACTGCGGTCAACCTGTTCTGGGCGATAAAGCGCATGCGCGACTGCCATGTGCGCATGCGCGATGGCACGGTCCCGGCCGAGGCCGCCGCGCTGCTCGACCTGGCGCGGCAGATGCACAGCGATGACGTCGAGATCAATCGCGCGATGGGGCGCCATGGCGCCGCGCTCATCGCCGATGGCGCGCGCATCATGACCCACTGCAATGCCGGCGCCCTCGCTACCGCGGGCCATGGCACTGCCCTGGGCGTGATCCGCTCGGCACGCGACGCGGGCAAGCATGTCAGCGTGATCGCCAACGAAACCCGGCCCTACCTGCAGGGCGCGCGCCTGACCGCCTGGGAGATGGTGCAGGAGAAGATCCCGGTGACGCTCGCTACCGACAATATGGCAGGCCACCTGATGCAGCTTGGGCGCGTCGACGTCGTCGTAGTCGGCGCCGACCGCATTGCCGCCAACGGCGATACGGCGAACAAGATCGGCACCTACACCGTAGCCGTTCTGGCGCGGCGCCACGGCATTCCGTTCTACGTGGCGGCGCCGCTTTCCACCATAGACCTCGCGATTGCGGATGGCAGCGGCATCCCGATCGAACAGCGCGACGCATCCGAGGTCACCGGCTTTCGCGGCATGCGCTGGGCGCCCGAGGGCGTGCTGGTCGTGAACCCGGCCTTCGACGTCACGCCGGCGGAGCTGATTACCGGGCTTATCACCGAGAAAGGCGTGATCGAGCGGCCCGATGCCGCGAAAATCGTCGCGCTGTTCGGCCGCTAGACCCGGGCCAGCCCGCGCGCCGCGAAGGTCAAGCCTCGACGATCTCCACCGGCGTGCCGGCCGGAACCGCGTCGAACAGCGCGATGATGTCGCGGTTGCGCATGCGGATGCAGCCTATGGAGCCGGGCTTGCCCATGGCGGCGCTGTCAGGGCTGCCGTGGATATAGATGTAGCGCTGCATCGTATCCACTTGGCCCAGCCGGTTAAAGCCCGGCTCGCAGCCCGACAACCACAGGATGCGCGTGAGCATCCAATCGCGCCCGGGATGGCGTTCTCCGAGCCCGGGTGTGTAAATCTCCCCGGTGGGCCGGCGTCCGGCAAATATCGTGTTCTCGGCGGCACCGGCGCCGATCCTGGCGCGGATGATGTGTCTGCCGCGTGGCGTACAGTAGCTGTCCTTGAGTTCGCCCGCGCCATTCTTTGAAGTCGAAACCGGATGGCGCTGCAGCAGCCGGCCCTGGTCGTCG
>JAAOZY010000030.1 GCA_012274205.1 Betaproteobacteria bacterium | reverse complement strand
GCGGCGACGCGGTCGCCGCCGTGCCCGCGGGCGCCTGCCCGCCCGCCGACCCGCCGCTGTAAATCGCGCGCAGCACCTCGGCGAGCTTCACCGCTTCGGCGTTCTTCAGGTAGACCACGTGGATATTGCCGCCGGCGCTGGTGGGCGTATCCAGCATCGCGGCGAGTTCGCGCACCCGTTTCAATCGCGACGGGTCGCCGGCCCTGGCGAGCACGCTGTTCGAGCGCGCATCCGCGGCGACCGCGAAACGGCTGGACGGATCGCCGGCCTGCACCGGTTCGGTCATCAGGCGGGTGATGGTTTGCGCAACGTCCACCGCCGACGCGTGCTGCAGCGGGATGACGATCGAATCGGAGTCCGTGGGCAGATCGACCGATTCGATGATTTTTTCGATGCGCTGCAGATTGCTCGCGTAGTCCGTCACCACCAGCGTGTTGTTGCCGGGGTAGGCAGTGATACTGTTGTTCGGGCTGATCAGCGGGCGCAGCACCGTGACCATCTGCGCCGCCGATTCGTGCTGCAGCCGGAACACCTGCGTCTGCACCGTGTCGCCGCCGCCGCGCGGGCGCTCCTGCGGCCCCGCGGTGGCGCTGCGGTGCATCTTGGCCTCGATTTCCGGAACGATCATGACCATGCCGCGCTCCTCGACCGCGGCAAAGCCCTGCAGGCGCAGCGCGGACAGGAACACCTGGTACACCAGCGCGCGCGACATCGGCTTGGCCGAGACGATGTTCACCGTGCCCTTCACGCGCGGGTCGAGCACGAAATTCTTCCCGGTGATTTCGCTCACCGCCTTGACCACGCCTTCGATGTCGGCGTTGACGAAGTTCAGCGTGACCATGTCCGGCCCGCTCGGGCGGGCCGTCGGTGCAGCGCCGGCACTGCCCGCCGCCGCAGGCTGGTCGGCAGGCCACGCCTGGCCGCTACCGAGCAGCAGGGTCATCGATACCAATGCAATTCGCATGCAACAATTCTTCATGGACGATCCTCGGGTAGGCCGTGGCTAAACGCTGGCCCTGTCAGGTGGCAATCAAAGGTTCTATTCGCGCTCATTTCGTCGACCAGCTGACCGGCCGGCGCGCGCAGCCGCCGTTTGTGCGGCCTGCTCCGCAGCGACTTGCGCCGCTGATCCGGCAGCCGGGCCGGAAGCGGTCGCCGCACCCTTTCTTTCCGGCAAAGCGAGCGTTTCGCGCACCCCGTTGCGCTCGAGGATGACATGATCCGCGCGGACTTCGGCCAGGCGGATGCCCGGGGCGACGTCCTCGACCTCGTGCACCGCCAGAATTTGCTTGCCCTCGAGCTGCATCACTGCGTAGCCGCGCCGGCCGCCAGAGGCGGCCACTACGCCCAGCAGCTTGATCGCGATTCCGGTCGGTGCGGCCGCGGCCTGGGCGCGCGGCACGTTGCCGAAGATCGTGCCGGCGGAGGCCACGCTGGCGTTTTGCACCGCGCTGGTCTCGACGCGCGGCTCCGCGCGCGGCGCGAACCACGCCCAAGTCCAGTATGCGAGCACCGCGCCGAGCAGCGCCACCGCAACCAGGGTCAACGAAAAAACGAGTACCGTTTGAGCAAGATTCGGCCGACCAAACGGGAGCGCCTGCATTCTAGTTTAACCGCCATTCGCGCACTGGAAACAGGTGGGCCGGGCGCAGTAATCGGCCGGGGGCATCAGTGGCGGCATTATATAATGGAATCGGTGATATTCGAGGCGCGGCGCAGATGGGTCTGTCGAAGCATTATATAATGGATGCTGTCGCTTCCGCGCCGCGGAGGCGCCAAATGTTCACAGAGGTGATTGGGCGATGCTGACTAGAGTTCGCGGGCAACGTGGGTTCACATTGCTCGAAGTGATGGTGGTCATCGTCATACTCGGCATCCTCGCCGCTCTGGTGGTGCCGAAAATCATCAGCCGCCCGGATGAAGCGCGGGTGATCGCCGCCAAGCAGGACATCGCCAGCCTGATGCAGGCGCTCAAGCTCTACCGGCTGGACAATCAGCGCTACCCGACCACCGAGCAGGGTTTGCAGGCGCTGATGGTCAATCCGACCACCGCACCGATACCGCAGAACTGGAAGCCGGGCGGATATGTCGAGCGCCTGCCAAAGGACCCCTGGGGCAACCCCTACCAATACCTGAATCCGGGGGTGCGCGGCGAAATCGATGTTTTCAGCTATGGCGCCGACGGTGCGCCCGGCGGCGAGGGCAACGACGCCGACATCGGCTCCTGGAATCTCTAGGCCGGCGAGCATGGGTCGCGTGAACATCTCGGCGCCAAACCGGGGCTTCACGCTGATCGAGATGCTGGTGGTGCTGATGATCATGGGCCTGTTCATCGGACTGGTGAGCACCATTACCCGGCCGGACGACCGCGCCGTGCTGCAGCTGGAAGCCGAACGCCTGTCGCAGCTGCTCGATTTCGCAGCCACCGAGGCGCGGCTCACCGGAAAATCCATCGCCTGGACCGCCGATGAATCGGGTTACCGCTTCTGGCGCGCCGACGACGAAGGCAACTGGACCGAAATCCGCGACAGCGAGCTGCTGCGCGCGCGCACCCTGCCACAAGGCGTGGAGGTATCGGACTTTCGCGTCGAGAACATGCGGCCACAGGGGGCGATGCGGCTGGAATTCACCCCACAGGGTTCGTCGCTGGCGTTTTCCATCGGCATGTCGCTCGGCGCCGCGCATTATGCGGTGACGGGATCGCCGGTGGGTGTCGTGCACGCGCTGCCGGGCGCGGGACCGGGCGATGGCCAATTGGCGTTGCGCTAGGACACCATCGCAAATGCGTCCTGCTGCGGCCTGTCCGCCCGTGCACCTGGGCTTGCGCCCCGCCGTCCTGTAATGAAATCCCGGCGCAAAGGCTTCACGCTGGTCGAAGTGCTGGTCGCACTGGCGATCGTTTCGATCGCGCTGATGTCGGCGCTGCGCGCCGCCGGGCAGGGAACCAACAACGTCGGCGAGCTGCGCTCGCGCCTGCTTGCCGGCTGGGTCGCCGAAAACCTCCTGGCCGAGCATCGCGCGCGCGCCGACTGGCTGCCTCTGGGCGTGCAGCGCGGCAGTGCGCGCGAGGGCGGACTCGATTTCAGCTGGCGCGAGGAGATCATCGCGACACCGAACGCTGCGTTCCGCCGCGTCGACGTGCGCGTGTTCGCGGCCGCCGAAGAAGGGCATTCGCTGGCGCATCTGGCCGGATTTATCGTCAATCCGCCGGGTTCGGGCAGATGAAGCACCTGCGCGGTTTCACCCTGATCGAGGTCATGACCGCGCTGCTGGTGCTGTCGCTGCTCGCGCTGATGTCCTACCGCGGTCTGGGCGCGGTGCTCGACGCGCGCGAGCATGTCAAGCATGAGACCGACAAATGGCGCGGCGTGGCCGCGTTTTTCTCGCGCTTCGAGCGCGACGTGGAACTCGCTGCGCCGCGCCCGGTGCGCAGCGCCGGCGGTATCGCGCCGGCATGGCTGGGCGTGCCGCCCGGCACCTCCGCGGCAAGCCTCGAATTCAGCCGCTTCGCCTCGAACGCCGGCGTCGACACGGCGCGCCGCATCGGCTACCGCCTCAATGAAAGGAACG
>JAAOZY010000175.1 GCA_012274205.1 Betaproteobacteria bacterium | reverse complement strand
ATGCTGGCCGCGGAACAGGCACAGGCGCGCGCGGCGGCAGACGCAGCGGCGGCCCGCGCCGAAGCCGACCGAACACGCGCGGAGGAAGAGGCGGCGCAGGTGGAGCGCGAACGCGCGCAAGCCGAAGCGAATGCCGCGCACAGCGCGCAGGAGCGAACCGCACAGGAGCAGCGCGCAACCGAAGCCGCAAGGGCCCGCGCGCAGGCTCAGGAACTTGCGCTGGCGGCAGCGCGGGAACGCGAAGCGGCGCAGCGGGCGCTGGCGCAATGCGCCGATGAACGGGTAGCCGCCGAAGCCGAGGCGGAGATGTGCGCGCGCGGGCGCGGGCAGGCGGAAGCGGCCGCCGCCACAGCGGCTGCGGAGCGCGAGCGCAGCGAACAGGAAGCCGAACGCGTGGCCCGCGCGCGCCGCGAATCCGAGGCGCGTGCACGGCAGCAGGCAGAAGACGCAATTGCGCTCGCGCAGGGTGCCGAAGCGGCGGCGAAAGCGCGTATCGAGGCGGAGGAGCAGGCGCTTGCCGCCGCGCGCGAGCGCGAACGCGGGGAACGCGAATTGGCTGCCGCAGCCGCGGCGCAGGTCGAAGCAGAAGCCGCGGCGCAAGCGCTGGCGCAAGAGCGTGCCGAACAGGAGCGCCGCCTGGATGCAGCGGCGCAGGAGCGCATCGATGCCGAACAGCAGGCGGAACGGCAGGCGCAAGAGCGCGCGCGTGCCGACGCCGCGGCGGCCGAGGCGGCGCGCCAGCGCATCGCGCGCGAAGTGGAAGCACTCGCGACGCTCGAGCGTCGTGTGGCGGAAGAGGGCGCGGCGGCGCAACAGGCGCACGCGCGGGAGTCGGCGGAGCGCGAGGCCGGGCAATCGGCGCAGCGTCGCGCGGCCGCGGAGCGCGCAGCGCAGTCGGCCGCGACTGAGCGCGCAGCGGCGGAGTTGGCGGCGACCCGGGCGAGCGAAGCGCGCGAGAGCGTCGAAGCCGCCGCAGAACAGACGGCGCGCGCAGCGCTGGCGGCGATGGAACAGGCGCGCGAGCAGGCGCAAGCGCGCGAGCGCAGCGAGCGCCGCACCGAGGACAAGGCGCGTGCGCGCTTGCAGGCGCAACTGGCGCGTGCCGAATCGGAACGGAAGAAACTGCAGGCGGAGCAGGCCGCCGTGGCGGCGGCTGTGCAAACTGCGCGCTTGCGCGCGGAGGCGGCGGCGCTCGCGCTACAGCGGCGCGCGGATAGCGCGGCACGCGCCCAGGCCGCAGGCGCGCGCAGGCTGGGATGGCTCAGGCGCGCCGGCGCCGGTGTGCGCCCACTTTCGGCACCAGCCGCGCTGCTGCTTGCGTTCGCGCTGGGCCTGGGCGCGCAGGCGCTGTGGCAGCGGCGCGCCGGCGAGGCCGAGGCCCCGGCCGTCAGGCAGGCGGCGCCGCAGTCCGGGCCGGGCGCGCGCCAGCCCGCAAGCGCGGGTGTGCTGTTGCTGAAGCTGGATGCGGACGCGGCCGGATTCGCGGCGCGCGCGGCTACTGCGCGGCGCTAAGCGGACTGATTCGCACGACTGCGGTGGCGGCCGGTTGTAATCCCGGCCGCGCGCCCCGCGCGGCGTTCAGGACGCCGGTGCGATGCGCGCAATGATGCGATCGCGCGCGCCGAGCACATCGGCGCGATCGCCTTCGCGCAGCCTGGCCGTGCACTTGATGCCCGTGCTTTCCCACTGGCCATCCTTGCACTGCTGCATGGTGCCGGCCTTGCATACCCTGGATTGTTCGGGCAGCTGCTTGTCGTTCCACGGGCAGGGCTTGCCGGCAAGCGCGATCGGGCTGAGCGATGACAGGGCGCATGCAAGGGCCAGCGCTAACAGTTGTTTGGTCATGTGATCCTCTTGCCTGTTGAGTGGATGAAGCAGCCGCGCCGCCGGTGGCGGGCGCGGGATGCGTCAACGCTAAAGTAATTCCGCGTACCGGTCAACTGGGTGCGAAGCGCAGGCACAGCTGCAGCAGTTCGTCCCAGACGTCGCCGCGCGCGAGGCCCTTGACGGTGTGGTCGATGCGCGCGGCGTGGCGCAGCGCTTCGCCCAGTGCGCCGGATTTCAGCCGGCGCGCGGCCGCGACCACCGCGCGCTGGCGCGCTTCGCCCCAGACGCGGTTGCCGGCGTAGAGCCGCTGCAGGTCCTCGCCCTGCGCGAGGCCCGCCTGCACCTTGGCCACCGCGCGAATCTCCTCGGCCAGGACCCACAGTATCTTCGGCGGCGCCTCGCCTTCGCTCTTCAGGCCATCGAGCATGCGCGCGAGGCGCGCCTTGTCGCCCGCCAGCATCGCCTCGTTCAGCCTGAATGCATCGTAGCGCGCGACGTTGAGCACGGCGCCACACACCGCGTCGAAGTCGAGTTCGCCCGGCGCAAACAACAGTCCCAGTTTCTGGATTTCCTGGTGCGCGGCGAGCAGGTTGCCCTCGACGCTGTCGGCGAGGAACTGCAGCGTCTCGCGCCCCGCTTTCTGCTTCTGCCGCGCGAGGCGCGCTGCGATCCATTGCGGCAGCTGCGCGCGCTCCACCTGAAAGGTGTTGATTAGCGCGCCCGCGCGCGTGAGCGCCTTGAACCAGGCCGTATCCTGGGATCTGCGGTCCAGCCGCGGCAGACTCACGATGGTGAGCACGTCCGCAAGCGGCGCGGCGCAATACTGCACGATGGCGGCTGCGCCGTCGGTGCCGGGCTTGCCGCCGGGGATGCGCAGCTCCACCAGTTTTTTCGACGAGAACAGCGACAGATTGGCGCCGCTCGCGGCGAGCTGGCTCCAGTCGAAGCTGCGCTCGACCGTGAGCACTTCGCGCTCGGCGTATCCCTGGGCGCGGGCGTGGGCGCGGATCGTGTCGGCCGCTTCGAGGGACTGCAGCGGTTCGTCGCCGTGGATCACATAGCGCGGCGCCAGGCCGCGCGCAAGATGGCGCTCGAGCTCTTCAGCGCGCAGCTGCATCTTTCGGCCTGGCTTCGAACTCGATCGGCTGCGCCGGCGCCGCGGCGAGGCGGCGCAGTATCTGCTGCACCATGTCGCTTTGCATGTCGCGGAACAGCAGCTCTTCCTCGGATTCCTTGGACAGCACCTGCGCGTCGTTGAAGGAAATGTCGCGCGTGAGCCTGATCTCGCTTTGCGGCAGGTAATCGCGGCCGCGCGCGTCGTGCACGCGGAAGGCGACGCGATAGCGCAGCTGGAATTCGCGCACGCGGCCGGTGGTGTCGAAGGAAAGAATGGTCTTTTGCGGCTCCTCGGAAACCAGTTCGAATATCGCCTGCGCCTGCGCCGCATCGTTCACCAGCCTGGTGTGGGTGCCGGCGATGATGTTGCGCTTGAGTTCGATTCCCAGCGGCGACGTCGCGGGGATCGCGACGTACAGGGTCTCGAACGGCAGGCTGGCCTGCCCGCGCAGCTGGAAGCCGCAGGCGGCGGTGAGGAGCACCAGTAACACGGTCGCGAGATTAGACTTCATATCGATATGAGGGGAAATCCCCCAAGGGGACTTCCTTCGGGGCGTATCCCCTCATGCTCCCCTAAATTGGACGTTCCAAAATTTCATTTTGCAACGGGCTCTTGGTCATCAATGCTCCGCAAATCCTGCGCGTTCAAACTACCACGTTCACCAGGCGGCCGGGGACGACCACGATTTTCTTCACCGTCTGCCCGGCGACGAATTTCTGCACCTGCTCGTTGGCGACGGCCGCCGCTTCGATCGCGTCCCTGCCGGCGGTCCGGGCGACGCGGATATTGCCGCGCAGCTTGCCGTTCACCTGCACCACCAGCTCGATCTCGTCCTGCTCCAGCGCGGCCGGGTCGGGCTCGGGCCAGGGCGCGTGCAGGATGTCTTCGCCGTAGCCGAGCTCGCGCCACAGCACGTGGGTGATGTGCGGCGCGATCGGCGACAGCAGCCTGAGCAGGATCGACATGCCTTCGGCAAGGGTCGCGCCCGCGCCCTGGGCGCGCTCCAGCGCGTTCAGGATTTTCATGCAGGCCGAGGCGACGGTGTTGAACTGGTGCTTGGCGAGGTCGTAGTTCGCCTGCTTCAGCGTCAGGTGGATCTCGCGCCGCTGCCCGGCGTGGTGCGCGGCCGCCGGGGCGGCTTGTCCGAACTCGCCGCGGTGTTCATGGGCGTAGGCCCACAGGCGCTTGAGGAAGCGGAACGCGCCCTGCACGCCGGAGTCGGACCACTCCAGCGTCTGCTCCGGCGGGCTCGCGAACATCATGAAGAAGCGCGCGGTGTCGGCGCCGTAGTTTTCCATCAGCGACTGCGGATCGACGCCGTTGTTCTTCGACTTGGACATGGTGCCGATGCCGCCCGACTCCACCGCTTCGCCGTCGGACTTGAGCGTGGCCTCGGCGCGCTGGCCCTTGTCGTCCAGGCGCCATTCGATCTCGGCCGGATTGTAGTAGCTGACGCGCCCGGCGCCGCTCTTCCTGAAGTAGATCTCGTTCAGCACCATGCCCTGGGTGAGCAGGTTCGCGAACGGCTCGCCGAACCCGACCATGCCGAGCTCGCGCATCACCTTGGTCCAGAAGCGCGAATACAGCAGATGCAGGATCGCGTGCTCGATGCCGCCGATGTACTGATCGACCGGCAGCCAGTAGTTCACGCGCGCATCCACCATCTGCGCCGCGCCCGGACAGGCATAGCGGATGTAGTACCAGGACGAGTCGACGAAAGTGTCCATGGTGTCGGTCTCGCGCCGCGCCGGCTTGCCGCAGCGCGGGCAGGCGCAGTCGAGAAAGGCCGCGTGTTTGGCGAGCGGATTGCCCGCGCCATCGGGCACCAGGTCCTCGGGCAGCACCACCGGCAGGTCCGCATCCGGCACCGGCACCGCGCCGCAGTCCTTGCAATGAATGATCGGGATCGGCGTGCCCCAGTAGCGCTGGCGCGAGATGCCCCAGTCGCGCAGGCGCCACACCACCTGCTTGTCGCCCAGGCCCTGGTCGCGCAGGTCGGCGGCGATGGCATCGGTCGCCTCGGCGTAGGCCAGGCCGTCGTACTTGCCCGAATTGACGCAGCTGCCGTATTCGGCGTACTCCGGCCGCCACGGTTCGGGCACGCTGTCCCCCGCGGGCGTGCGGATCACACATTTGATCGGCAGTTTGTATTTCAGCGCGAAGGCATAGTCGCGCTCGTCATGGCCGGGCACGCCCATCACCGCGCCTTCGCCGTAGCTCATGAGCACGTAATT
>JAAOZY010000174.1 GCA_012274205.1 Betaproteobacteria bacterium | reverse complement strand
GCGCAGAATCTGCCGGCAATCACCCTGGGCCAGGCGGAGAACATGAAGGTCGGCGATGTGGTGCTCGCGATCGGCAATCCGCTGGGCGTGGGCCAGACGGTGACCATGGGCATCGTGTCGGCGCTGCACCGGACCGGCCTGCGCATAAACACCTTCGAAAATTTCATCCAGACCGATGCCGCCATCAATCAGGGCAACTCCGGCGGCGCGCTGATCGATGCTTCCGGCAATCTGGTCGGCATCAACACCGCGATATTGTCGCAATCCGGCGGCTCGATCGGCATCGGCTTCGCGATACCGGTCTCCATCGCGAAGCAGGTGATGGAGCAGCTGATCGCCACCGGCGCGGTGACGCGTGGCTGGGTCGGCGTGGAGCTGCAGGAAATTACGCCGGAGCTGGCCGAATCGTTCAAGCTCGGCTCCACCGCCGGCGTCCTCGTCGCCGGCGTGCAGCGCGGCAGCCCCGCCGACCGCGCCGGCATGAAACCGGGGGACATCGTGCTCAGCGTGGGCGGCAAACCCGTGCGCGACCCGGACTCGATGCGCAATCTGATCGTTGCGCTGACGCCCGGCAAACAGACCACACTGGGGGTGAAGCGCGGACAAGGCAATCTCGAGCTGCAGGTTACCGTGGGCAAGCGGCCGGGCGTGCCGCGCCGGGAAGAATAGCTGGCAAACGCCCGGCTCCGGCCAGGCAACTGCGCGCTGTGCCTCCGGCAGACGCGGTCATCACCCCGCGTCGACGAACACGCTCAAGCTCCGAGGAAATCCTCCACCAGGCCGATCTGTCCCGGCACATTGAGCGCCGGCGCATGCCCGCAGCCGGCGATTTCTTCCACGCGCGCGCGCGGGCCGCGGCTGCGCATCGCCTGCGCCGTTTCCGGCAGCAGCAGGTCCGAATCGGCGCCGCGCAGGCACAGCACCGGAATATCGATCGCATCGTATTCGGGCCACAGCTCGTAATCGCGCGGAAAATTGATGAACTGGCGCACCATGTTCGGGTCGTAGTGCGGCGTGACGCGCCCGTCGGGCAAGCGCCGCACCGAGGTCTCCGCGAGCTTGGTCCACTCGCGCTCGGTCAGCATGCCGTAAGGCGCGTATACCTTGCGAAAATAGGCTTCCAGCTCGCTTACGCGCGCAAACGCCGCCGGATTGCCGGCATAGCTTCTGATGCGTTCGATTGCGGCTTGCGCCAGCTGCGGCCCGTTGTCGTTCAACACCAGCCGGTCTATGCGTCCCGCAAGCGCGCCGCCCTTGCGGCTTGCGAGCTTGATGCCGATCGCCCCGCCCATCGAGGTGCCGACCCAGTGCATGCGCCCGATACCGAGCGCGTCGCAGAACGCCGCGGCGAGGCGGGCGTAGAACGCCAGGCAATACTCGCGGTCCGGCTGCGTGCTCCACTGCGACAGGCCGCGGCCGATGGTGTCCGGGCAGATCACGCGGTAGCGCCGCGCAAGCACGGCGGCGAGTTCGTCGAAATCGCGCCCGGTGCGCGCGAGGCCGTGCCACATGAGCACGGTAGCCGCATTCGCGCTGCCCCACTCAGCGTAATGCAGCTCGCGCTCGAGCACGGTGACGTAATGCGAGCTCATGTTCATCGTCGCGTCCTTCGAGTTGCAAACGGAACGAGGGGATACCTCCCCTCGTGCTCCCCTGATTCAGTCCGTAACAAAAAACAATTTGTTACGGGTTCTTAGTTTGCCGACTATGCCTGTCGGAAAGCGGTACACGCTGAGGACAAACAGCATCCCCAGCCACAGCAGCCAACGGTCCGGGTGGACCAGCGCGGGCAGCAGCGGCACGCCCGCGGCCGCGTCGCTGGCGAGCTTCATCAGATCCTGCAGATAGGTCTGCGCGATCACGAACAGGGTTGCGCCGACCACCGCGCCGTACATGGTCCCCATGCCGCCGATCACCACCATCAGCAGGATGTCGACCATGATGTCGAACGACAGCGTGGTCGCGGGGCCGGCGTAGCGCAGCCAGATCGCATAGAGGATGCCGGCGGCGCAGGCGGCGAGCGCGGCGACGCAGTTGGCGACGCTGCGATAGAGCACACTGCGATAGCCGATCGCCTCGGCGCGAAAATCGTTCTCGCGAATCGCCTGCAGCACCCGGCCGAACGGCGAATTCACCACCCGCAGCAAACCCAGGAACAGCGCCGCCGCGGCGAAAAACACGAGGTAATACGAGACGACCTTGCCGGTGATGTCCACCCCCAGCAGCGGCGCATCGAGCAGCCTGGTTCCCGGCAGCAGCAGCTCCGGCAGCTTGTAGGTAAGCCCGTCTTCGCCGCCGGTGAAACCGGAGAGCTGCGACGCAAGGATCGCGAAAAAACTCGCCACCGCGAGCGTGATCATGGCAAAGAATATGGTCTTCACGCGCAGGGACAGCATGCCGATCAACAGCGCCAGCAGTGCCGAGCAGGCCAGCGCGGCGAGGCTGCCCAGCGCCAGACTGCCCCAGGTCGGGCCCAGTCTGGAGGCGGCAATGGCGATGCCGTAGGCGCCGATGCCGAAGAACATGGTGTGCGCGAAAGATACGATGCCGGTGTAGCCGAGCAGCAGGTCGTAGCTCGCCGCCAGCAGGATGAATACGCACACCTTGGCGGCGACGTCGAGCGAGCGCGTTCCCGGGAACACGAAGGGCGCGAAGGCAAGACCGGCCAGGATCAAGAGCAGCAGCACGCTCAGCGCGCGGCTGCGCGGGTAGTCGCCGGAAAGGAGCGTTCCAATCATGGCTACCGCTTTGCCACCGGGTACAGCCCCTGCGGCCGCCACAGCAGGATCAGCACCATCAGGCCGTTGTTGGATAAAAGGGGGCACACCCCCTTTTGATCCCCCATATAGGAAGAATTCATGATCAGCACTATCTCTTCGCCACCGGGTACAGCCCCTGCGGGCGCCACAGCAGGATCAGCACCATCAGGAGGATGTTCGAGCCGAGCGCGACCTTGGGCGAAAGGAAGCCGACGTAGTTCGCCACCAGGCCCACCAGCAGCGAGCCGATGAAACAGCCGCCCACCGAGCCCAGGCCGCCGATGATGATGACGATGAATATCAGGATCATCACCTGCATGCCCATGGCCGAGGTGACCGTCTCCTGATACAGGGCCCACATCACGCCGCCCAGCCCGGCAAGCGCCGAGCCCGCGGTGAACACGCCGATGAATACGCGGCGGATGCGGTAGCCGAGTGACTCCACCATTTCGCTGTCCTCGACCCCGGCGCGAATCAGCAGGCCGACGCGGCTGCGATTGAGCACCAAGAACATCGCCGCGAATACCGCCAGCCCGACCGCGACTGCGAGCACGCGATATTTTTCGATGGCGATGTCACCATAGATGAAACTGCCGCGCAATGTCGCCGGCTTGGGCAGCGTGATCATGTCCGGACCCCAGATGACGAGGATCAACTGCTCCGCCACGATCAGGCCGCCCATGGTGATCAGGATTTGCTTCAGGTGCTGGCCGTACACCGGCTTGATGATCACGCGCTCGAACGCAAGGCCGAGCGCGCCCGCCACCGCCATCGCCGCGAGCATGGCCAGCAGCATCGCGGCGAGATTGAGCCCGAGGTTGTCGGCGCGGGTCCAGGCGGCGAGCGGCAGCAGCACGCTGGTGGCGACGAAGGCGCCGATGGTGATGAAGGCGCCGTGCGCAAAATTCATTACATCCATCAATCCGAACACCAGTGTCAGACCGGAAGCCATGATAAAAATCATCATTCCCATGGCGAGGCCGGCCACCGTCAGCGTGACCCAGGTCGGCAGGCTCGGAATCAGGGGCAGCGCCGCCAGCGCGATCAGCGGAATCAGCGCCAGCGGGATCTTGTCCAGGCGCGCAACCGGCAGCGTTTCCGTGGCCTGGCTCATTGGTGCGCGTCCAGCGACAGCCCGAGGAGTTTGTGCTGCAGCGCGGCGTCTTCGGCCAGCTCGCGCATGCTGCCGCCGTGCACGATGCGCCCCGAATCCATCACCGCGACGGTGTCGCCCAGCGCGCGCGCAAAATTGAAATTCTGCTCCACCAGCAGGATGGTGGTGTCGGTGCGCTTGAGCTCGCGGAACGCTTCAACCATGTGCGCGATGATCGCGGGCGCCAGGCCCTTGGTCGGCTCGTCCACCAGCAGCAGCTTCCTCGGTTCGATCATGGCGCGCGCGATGGCGAGCATCTGCTTTTGCCCGCCGGACAGGAAGCCTGCGGGGAGTTGCCAGAATTTCTTCAGTGCGGGAAACAGCCCGAACATCCAGGCGAGGCGCCGCTCGTCGATCGGCCCCGAGCGCGCCGCCAGCGTCAGGTTTTCGCGCACCGTGAGTCCGGCGAATATGCCCATCGACTCCGGCACGTAGCCGATGCCGAGTTGCGCCACCGCCGGCGTCGAGCGCCCGGCGATGTCGGCGCCGTCGAAATCGATGCGCCCTTCGGACGCTTTCCACAAGCCCATGATGGTGCGCAGGCAAGTGGTCTTGCCGGCGCCGTTGCGGCCGAGCAGCATGGTGAGCCCGCCCTGCGGCACGGCCAAATCGACGCCCTGCAGGATGTGGTAATGGCCGATGTGCGTATTGACGCCGCTGAGCGCGAGCAGATTATTCATGCCCGGCCAGCCCCAGATAGGCCTGCTGCACGATGGGCGAGGCAATCACCGCGGCCGGCTCGCCGTCGGCGACGAGTTCGCCCTGGTGCAATACGATGATGCGGTCGGCGAGCGAGCGCACCACGTCCATCTTGTGCTCGACCAGCAGTATGGTCTTGTCGCCCTGGTTCTTGATCTCGTGGATCAATTCGAGGATCACCGGCACTTCATCCACGCTCATGCCCGCGGTCGGTTCGTCGAACATGAACAGGTCGGGATCGAGCGCCAGCAGGATCGCCACTTCCAGCTTTCTCTGGTCGCCGTGCGCCAGCGCCGCGGCCAGCGTGTCGCGCCGGTCGGCGAGCCTGACGCGGTGCAGGTAATGCTCGGCGCGCTCGATCAGTTCGACGTGGCCGGCCCACACCGAGAACAGATTCATGCCCATGCCCGCGCGCGACTGCACCGCCAGGCGCACGTTTTCGAGCACGGACAGCTGCGGGAACAGGTTGGTGAGCTGGAACGCCCGCCCCATGCCGCGCCGCGTGCGCTGGGGCGCCGCGAGCGCGGTGATGTCCTCGCCATAGAGCGTGACGCGTCCGGCCGTTGCCCGCAACTGGCCGGAAATCAGGTTGAAGTAGGTGGTCTTGCCGGCGCCGTTGGGGCCGACGATGGCGGTCAGCGTATCCGGGTGAAACGCACAGGACACCTGATTGACGGCGACATGGCCGCCAAAGCGGATGCTGAGGCCGTGCGTCTCGAGGACGGGGTGTTCCGCGCTCATCTGGATTCGACCCTGAGGCGATGGCTGGCTAGGACCCGCCGGGTACTCCCGGCGGGTCGCGCCGCGCATGCGGCAAACGAACTCAGCGCTTGTTCTGGATCGGGATCGACATCTCGGCGGCGGGAATCACGCGCACCAGGTCGAGCAAGTCCCACTCGTTCTTCTGGTCGGCCGCCTTCTTGATGCGAAACTGGTACATGTCCTGCATCGCCTGATGGTCTTCCTTGCGGAAGGTCATCATGCCCTTGGGTGTGTCGAAGGACATGCCTTCCATGGCCGCGATCAGCTTCTCGGTGTCGGTGCTGCCCGCCTTCTTGATGCCATCGACCACCGCCATCGCCGCCGCGAACCCGCCCGCGGTGAAGAAATCCGGCGGCTGGCCGTAGCGTTTTTCATGCTCCTTCACCAGCCAGTCGTTCATCTTGTTCTTCGGGAAGCCGTAGTAGTAGTAGATCGCGCCCTCGACGCCCGCGTAGCTCTTCCACGACTTCATCACCGGCAGGATATTGCCGCCCGGCGCTAACTCGATGCCGTAGCGCCCCGGGTTCATGCCCATGATTTTCACCATCGGATGCGGCCCGGCCCAGACGATCACGAGCACCTTGCGCCCGGGCTTGTCCTTGAGCGCCTCGAAGATGCGCTCGACCGGGGCGGTGAAATCGGTCGTGGCCGCGGGGGCGTATTCCTCATGGATGATCTTGGCCTTCGGATTCGCCTTGGCCAGGGCCTCCTTGAACGCCTTGATTCCGTCGCGGCCGAAGGCGTAGTCCTGCGCCAGGGTCGCTATCGTGACCTCGCCCTTCAGCGTCGCGGCGCCGGCCACCGCGTCTTGCGTCGAATTGCGCGACGTCCTGAAGATGTAACGGTTCCATTTGTCGCCGGTAATTGAATCCGCCACTGCAGGTTCGACCAGCAGGACCTTCTTGTACTCTTCCGCGACTGGCAGCATGGCCAGGCCGACGCCGGAGTTGACCGGTCCGACCGCGATGTCCGCTTTGTCGTCGCCGTAGGCGGCAGCGAGTTGCGCCTTGCCCACGTCCGGCTTGTTCTGCGTATCCTTCTCGATCACCACGAGCTTTCGCCCCAGCAGTTCCATTTTGCCGCCGGTCGCGTACTCCAGCCCCATGGTGAAGCCGATGCTCGACTGCTTGGCGTAGGCCTCGAGCGGCCCGGTCTTGTCGTACACGTGCGCGATCTTGATGTCTTGCGCCCAGGCCGAGCCGGTGCACAGGGCCAGCGCGATGCCGGCGATGACTGCATGTCTAGTCTGCATGATTCCTCCTCTCAAACTTCCGATTTATCCGATTGTTGATACCGGGCCGGCGCAAAATGCTTCACTCCCGGCGCGCTGCCAGTGAGCCGGCTGCTATCGTGTGCGCAACGCCGCTTCCTTTCACCCCCCGAAAGGGTGGAAAATGCCGGCCATGAGCAAACGCCGCCTGCCCACCCCGCCGTCGACCAAGCTGGCGCCGCCTTCGAGCGAAACCCGCCTGCTCGCGCGGCCCGAGGTGCTGGCCGGGTTCTGCAACCTGCGCGCGAACAAGCTCGCGCTGGTCACCGCCCCCAGCGGCTCGGGCAAATCAACCCTGATGTCGCAGGGCTATCTGGCGCTCGCGGCGCAGGGGATCGACGTGTGCTGGCTGTCGCTGGACGCTTCCGACAACGATGCGCAGCGCTTCTGCGCCAGCCTCATCGCAGCGCTGCAGCGCGCGCGGCCTGGCGCCGGGGGCGACGCCTACGAGATGATGCGCTCGGCGGCGCGCGTGCCGCTGCAGGAGGTGATGGCGAGCCTGATCAACGACCTCACCACCAGCGCGGCGCCGCTGGCGATCTTCCTCGACGACTTCCAGGAGATCACCGCTGCCGCGGTGCAATCGGCGGTGAGCTACCTGCTGCAGTATTCGGCCGCCAGCATCCATTTTGCGATTGCCGGCCAGACCCGGCCGCCGCTTGCGATTGCGCGCCTGCGCGCGCGCGGCGCCGTGCTCGAACTCGGGTTTTCCGAGCTGCGCTTCTCGCAGCTGGAGATCCGCGATTACCTGCGCGAACTGAAACAGCTGAAGCTGTCCGAGGCGCAGATCGGCATGCTGGCGGAGCAAACCGAAGGCTGGATCGGCGGTCTGCAGCTCGCCACCATCGCCCTGGCGCAGCGCGCGAGCGCCGCGACTCCGCTGGCCCTGGATGCGGGCGAGCGCGCCGGCGTGGCGAGCTTCGCCGACTATCTGCTGGAGGACATCGTATCGCGCCAGTCGCCCGCACTGCAGGAGTTTCTCAGCCGCACCGCCGTGCTCGACCAGTTCAGCGTGCCGCTCGCGGATGCGCTTACCGGCCGGCGCGACAGCCACGCGCGCATCGCCGAACTGGAGCGGGCCAATCTGTTCATCCTGCGCCTGGACGAAGAGCGCATCTGGTACCGCTACCACCATCTGTTCTCGGCCTTCCTGCGCCAGCGCCTCAAGGCAAGCGACCCGCAGCTGCTGAAATCCCTGTACCAGCGCGCCTGCGACTGGCTCGCGGGCGACGGCCAGCCGGCGGAGGCGCTGCGTTATGCGCTGCGCGGCGGTTTGTACCCGCAGGCGGCGCGGCTGCTCGAGCGCCATGGTCGCGGGTTGCTGCGCGAAGGCAATCTGAAGGAACTTCATACCTGGCTCGAGGCGCTGCCGCGCACGGCGCTGGCGCAATCGGCCACGCTGTGCGTGCTCGAGGCCTGGACCGAGCTGTACCTCGGCGACGCGCGCGCCGCAATCCGCTCGATACGCGCCGCAGAGCTCGCGCTCGAGCGCGCGCGACCGGGCAGGCGCGCCGCCGCCGCGCTGCCCACGCTGCGCGCCGAACTGCAGATCGTGCGCACCATGAGCGGGGTGACGCGCTACGACCTGCCCGATGTCAGCGGACTGCGCGCCAATCTGCCGCAAGCCTTCGGGCCCGAAGATCCGCTGCAGCGCGCCTACGCCCACGTGGTGCTGGGCTACGCCGAGCGGCTCGCGGGCAGGCTGGAGGACGCACGCGGACAGTTCACCGAAGCGGTGCGCATCTCCGACGCGAGCGAGGAAACCGTGGTGAACCTGATGGCGCGCTACAACATCGCGGTCGTCGATTACCTGCGCGCGCGCCCGGACATTGCGGCGGACGAGCTTGCGCACTGGCTGCTCGATGCGCGCAACCGGCGCTGGCTCAGAACCGGCAGCGCCGGGTTCCTGCGCACGGCCCTGGCGATCATGCGGCTGGAACTCAATGACACGGAGGCGGCGCGGGCAGAACTGGACGAGGCGATCGATCTGCTCGATTCGACCCAGACCTACGCCTTCGTCGGCGTCGCCCAGGTGATCCGGGCGCAGCTGCTGACGTTATTGGGCGAATATGCTGCCGCCGAGGCCGACCTCGCACGCGCACGCGCAGTCGGCGCCGAGCGCAACATCGACCGCGTCGGATTCCGCGCGGACCTCGCCGAAGCGCGGCTCGCCTGCCGCAGCGGCGGGTTGGCGCGCGCCGAGCAGTGCCTGCGGCGCGCGCGCACCATGCTGGAGGTATCCGGCCACGCGGCGGTCGCGCTGCACACCGAGCATCACGCCTCATGGATCAGCGCCTCGGTCGAACTCGCGCTCGCGCGCCGGCACTTTCGCGAAGCGCTCAAGCTCGCGAACGCCGCGCTCGCGCAGGCGCGCCGCGCCGGGCGCGTGCGCGTGCAAATCGAATTTCGCATCTGGCAGGCGCTCGCGCGCAGCGGCATGGGCGAAGCCCAGGCGGCGGACAGTGCAATCGGCGAGGCGCTGGCGCTCGCCGCGCCGGCCGGGGTCATCTATCCCTTTCTCGCGGCCGGCAACGGCGTCGCCACGCTGCTGCGTGCGCATGGTGGAGCGCAGGCCGTGCTGGCGCAGCGCGTCGTCCAGGCACTGGCGCCAGGCAGCGCGGCGGCGGCGCCGGCGGCGGGCGCTGCTAGGCGGCCCCCGCCCTTGCACCAGCGCGAAGTGCAGATCCTGAATCTGCTCGGACTCGGCCTGCGCAACCGTGAAATCGGCCAGCGCCTGTTCATTTCCGAGGAAACCGTGAAATGGTATCTGAAGAAGATCTACGACACCCTGCAGGTGGGCAACCGCACGCACGCGCTGGTGCGCGCGCGCGAACTCGGGATATTGTCCTAGCAGGGTGTTGAAAAAGGGGGCACGCCCCCTTTTATATCCCCGAATTCAGAGGCTGCCGAATTTCGCTTCCCTCCGATGCCCCCCAGTTCATGCGGACAAGGTTCCGTGCGGGAAGCGAATTTCAACAGCCTGCCAGGGAACAGGCGGGCGCTGGCTACTGCAGCGGCTTTTGCCCGGGCTGCACCTCGCCCGCCGCGTCCCCGTCTGCGACGACGCGCTCGCCGAACACCCGCTGAATCAGCTGCGACGCAAGGATGCCACCCTCGTACAACAGGCACATGGGGATCGCCAGCAGCAGCTGCGAAACCGCGTCCGGCGGCGTGACCACGGCGGCCACGACGAAGGCGCCGACGATCACATAGGGGCGGACGTCCTTGAGCTTGGCCACGGTGAGCACGCCGGTGCGCACCAGCACCACCTCGATCAGCGGGATTTCGAACGTGAGACCGAAGGCGACGAACATGGTGAGCACGAAGCTCAGATAGGCCTCGATGTCCGGAGCCGGCGTGATGCTCTTGGGCGCAAACTGGATGATGAAGCGGAAGATCCAGTTGAACACGACGAAATAGCAGTACGCGATCCCGGAAAGGAACAGCAGCGTGCTGCCGAACACCAGCGGCAGCGCGAAGCGCTTTTCGTGGGCGTACAGGCCCGGCGCAACGAATGCCCAGACCTGGTACAGCACATAGGGCAGCGCCACCAGGAATGCCGCCATCATCCCGACCTTGAGCGGCACCAGAAACGGAGTGACGACGCCGGTGGCAATCATGTGCGTGCCCTGCGGCAACGTGCGCATCATCGGCAGCGCCAGCAGGTCGTAGATTTCGCCCAATCCGGGCCAGAACCACAGAAGCATGAATACGCCGAGTACGGCGTAAATCGAACGCAGCAGCCGGTCGCGCAGTTCGACCAGGTGGGAAATGAAGGTTTCCTGTGCGCTCACCGCGACTCAGGTCCTGGGCGCGGGCGCCGGTGCTGGCGCGGGCGTGCCGCTTTCGAGCCCGAGATCCAGTTGCGCCGCGGCGGCCGGCGCCTCAACTGCTTCCGCAACCGGTTCCGCCGCCTCTGGCGGCGCCGCCTGCGCTTCCCCGGCGATGCTCCGATTCAGCGAATCGCCGGTCGCCTGCAATTCCCGTTCCGCTTCGCGCATCGAATCCTGCGCCGACTTCGCCGCATCCTCGAACGTGGACTTCAGGTTCTTCAGTTCGTCCAGGTCGACTTCGCGCTGGATATCGGCCTTGACCTCGTTGACGTAGCGCTGCGCGCGCCCGAGCAGCGCCCCGACCGTGCGCGCAACCCTGGGCAGTCGCTCAGGGCCGATCACGATCAGCGCGACGAGCGCGATGACTATCAGTTCGGAAAATCCGATATCGAACATTTCAGGCCGGGGGAGAGGGAAGAAGGACGGGCGCGGGGCGGGGCGTCCCCGCGTCGAATTACCCTCTGCTTACGCGCTCTTCGACTTTTCCTTGATTTCGCCCTCGATGACCTTGCTATCCGCGCTGTGCGCACCGCCGGCGGGGGCGTCGGAACCGCCTTCCTTCATCCCTTCCTTGAACCCGCGCACCGCGCCACCCAGGTCCGAGCCTATGTTGCGCAGTTTCTTGGTGCCGAATACCAGCATGACGATGATCAGAACGATCAGCCAGTGCCAGATGCTGAATGAACCCATAATGTTGCTCCTCAAAGGAACGGCCGGATCTGCTGTCCTGCCGTCCCGCAACCCCGCGACCAGGTGAAACGCCGCCGGGAGCGCATCCCGGTGCGCGCTTCCCTAACGTTTTATCATCCCCGGCAGAACATCCTTGCCGCCGACGATATGCATGTGCAAATGATACACCTCCTGGCGGCCGACGCGTCCGGTGTTGATGATGGTGCGCCAGCCGTCGGCGCAGCCCTGCGCCAGCGCCAGCCTGGAGCCCTGCTCCAGCATCTTGCCCAGCAACATCTGATGGCCCGGCTCCACCTGCGCAAGCGAATCGATGTGCAGCTTCGGGATCACCATGAAATGCACCGGCGCCGCCGGATGGATGTCGTGGAAGGCCAGAATGTCCTCGTCCTCGTACACCTTGCTCGCCGGTATCTTCCCCGCGACGATATTGCAGAAAATACAGTCTTCCACGCCGCCCCCCTTACTTTCGCTCGGCCTTGGCGCGCGGGCTGGCGGCCCTGGCCGCCTTCTCGTCGATCCCGGATATGCCCTCGCGTCGCCGCAATTCGAACAGCACATCGCTCGGCCGCAGGCCGTAGTGCGCGAGCATGATCAGACAGTGAAACCACAGGTCGGCGGTTTCGCCGACGATACGCAATTTATCGTGGTCCTTGGCCGCCATGACCGTTTCGGTGGCCTCTTCGCCGATCTTCTTGAGAATGGCATCATCACCGCGCGCCAGCAGCCCGGAGACGTAGGACGCGTCCGCGTCGCCGCCCTTGCGCGCCTCTATCGTGTCTGCAAGTCGGTCGAGTATGTCGCTCATGTCGTTTGTCCTCAGAGTCTATTGAATTGTGAGGGGAGACTTCCCCTCACACTCCCCTAATTTGGGCGTTGCAAAATTTATTTTGCAACGATTTCCCGCTATCCGGGGCCATGCCCCATTGCAACGTTCCTGCATGCACGCCGCGCCGATCGGGCGGTGCCCGGCCCGCGCGTCACTTGCGGTATATGTCCTTGGGATCCTTGATCACCGGGTCCGCCACCACCCACTCGCCGCCCGCATATTTCTGGAAGAAGCAATTGTGCCTGCCGGTGTGGCAGGCGATGCCGCCGACCTGTTCCACGCTGAGCAGGATTACGTCCTCGTCGCAATCCATGCGCAGCTCGCGCACCTTCTGCACGTGGCCGGATTCCTCGCCCTTGTGCCAGAGCTTGCGCCGCGAGCGCGACCAATAGACCGCCTCGCCGCTCGCGACCGTCTGCGCCAGCGCCTCGCGGTTCATCCAGGCGACCATCAGCACCTTGCCGCTGGCGGCCTCCTGCGCGATCGCCGGCACCAGGCCATTGGCGTCCCATTTCACTTTGTCGAGCCAGTCCATATCCGCCTAAGCCGGACAAGCCGGAACCAAGCAAAGTGTCTCCGGCGGGGGAAAAGCCCTTATCCCACAAACAAGGGGGGATGCATCCCCCCTTGTCCTCCAGGAGGACTTCCTTCGGGGCGTAAATCCCCCCGCGGATGCATCGTCGCCATTTATCGAAATCTGTGCCATTTCCGTCAACTCTTGACTGATAAGAGATTAATGCTTAAACAGCAGGCGCAGCGACGCAGTGACAGCGGCGCTTGCGGCGGCCGCGCCCCCGGGCGTCACAGCCTGACTTCGATGCCGCGCGCCGCCATAAGTTCCTTCGCCTGGCGCACGCTGTACTCGCCGTAGTGAAAGATGCTCGCGGCCAGTACCGCGTCCGCCCGCCCCTCGAGTATGCCCGCGGCCAGATGCTCCAGATTTCCGACGCCGCCGCTCGCAATGACGGGCACATCCACGGCATCGGCTACCGCGCGCGTCAGCGCCAGGTCGAAGCCGGCCTTGGTGCCATCGCGGTCCATGCTGGTGAGCAGGATTTCTCCGGCACCCAAGTCCTGCATTTTACGCGCCCATTGCACCGCGTCCAAGCCGGTGCGATTGCGCCCGCCATGCGTATAGACCTCCCAACGCATATGCGCATCGCCCGCATCGACGCGCTGCGCGTCCCCCTGTGGATCGACGCGCTGCGCGTCCCCTTGTGGATCGACGCGCTTCGCGTCCCCTTGTGGATCGACGCGCTTCGCGTCGATGGCCACGACGATGCACTGGGCGCCATAGCGGCCCGAGGCGTCGGCCACGAGCTGCGGATTCTGCACCGCGGAGGTGTTGATCGAAACCTTGTCGGCGCCGGCATTGAGCAGGCGGCGCACATCGTCGACCTTGCGCACGCCGCCGCCCACGGTGAGCGGGATGAACACCTGCGCCGCCACCGCCTCGATGATGTGCAGGATCAGGTCGCGCTCGTCCGAGCTCGCCGTAATGTCGAGGAAAGTGAGTTCGTCGGCACCCTGATCGTCGTAGCGGTGCGCGATTTCCACGGGGTCGCCGGCGTCGCGCAAGCCGACGAAATTCACCCCCTTCACCACGCGTCCGCGGGTGACATCGAGACAGGGAATGACGCGCTTGGCTAAGCCCATGGGGCGGGGGACGGAAGGCGTGCGGCGACAAACGCCGGCGCGCTCAGGCCTCTCCCTTCTCCTTTTTCCCCAACCCCAGCTTGTCCGCCATGGCCTGCGCCTTCTTGAAATC
>JAAOZY010000173.1 GCA_012274205.1 Betaproteobacteria bacterium | reverse complement strand
CGCGGCGCGTCCGCCATAGCGGATTGCGTTGTCCACCAGATTGGTGAGGCAGCGGCGCAGCGCCAGCGGCCTGCCCGGGTAGGGGCGCGAGACGCTGCCCTCGATCGCGACTTTATTGCCGGTTTCCTGGTAATCGGTCTGCAGGCTCTCCAGCAGGGCCATCGCGTCCACCGGCTGCACCGCCTCGCTGGTGCTCGCGTCGCGCATGAAGTCCAGCGTTTGCGTGACCATGGACTCCATTTCCTCCAGGTCCTTGGCGAATTTCGCGCGCAGCGCTTCGTCCTCGAGCAGTTCGGTGCGCAGGCGCAGGCGCGTGATCGGCGTCTTCAGGTCGTGCGACATCGCGGTAAAGATGCGCGTGCGGTCCGCGATGAAGCGCGACAGCCGCTGCTGCATGTTGTTGAACGCGCGCGCTGCGCGCTGCGCTTCGCTCGGGCCGGTCTCGGGCAGCGGCGGCCGGTTGATGTCCTCGCCCAGCTTTTCCGCGGCCGTCGCCAGCTGCGTCAGCGGACCGGTGACCCAGCGCACCGCTATCAACGAAAGTGCGATGACCGTTCCGAGCAGGATCACCAGCGTCAGCGCCAGCCGCAGCGGCACGGCCGCGGCCTGCGGCGAGACGTAGGAATCGAAAGTCACCCAGCTGCCGTCATGCAGCGCGATCTGCACCGTGAAGAACGTGCCTTCCGCGGAGAATCCACGGCCCGCGCCGCGCCCCCAGCCCTGCATCATGGGCATGTCCTGGGCGCCGCGCTCCTGGCCACTACCCTGCATCATGGGCATCGTCGGCACTTCCTGCGGCCCGCCGCGCACACCGGGGCGAAAGCTCTGCGGGGCGCCTTCCAGCCGCACCACGTTGATCTGTGCGCCCTCGCCCAGCGCGAAGCGCAATACCGCGCTGAGCATGGAATGCGCGAAATCGCCTTCCGAAGATCCCTCGCCCGAGGGTATGCGCGGCCGGTCCAGCGATACCGTCAGCGGCGGCGCATTGAATACGGCGACGACCTTGCGCCGCTCTGCCGCGGGCAGCGAATCGAGCGGCTTTACGATGTCGGAGATCTGCTGTGCCAGGCGCATCCCGCCGGCGCGATAGAGCAGCTGGTCGCGCTCGGTCAGGTTGATGTATGCGGTGGCGAGCTGCGCCACTATCAGCCCGCTCAGCATGATCAGGATGAGGCGCCCGAACAGGCTGCGCGGCAACAGGCGCATCAGCGCTCCACCTCGACCGGCACCGCGAGCACGTAACCCTCGCCGCGCACCGTCTTGATGATGCCGGGATTTGCAGGATCGTCGCCAAGGCGGTGGCGCAGCCGGCTCACCTGAATATCGATGCTGCGGTCGAGCGGGTCCGCTTCATGTCCCTTGGCGAGAAGTGTGAGCTGGTCGCGCGTGAGGACATGATTTGGATGGCTCAGGAAGATGCGCAGAAGCTGATATTCGTTGCCGCTCAGGGACGTGACCACGCCATCCGGCGATACCAGGTGCCGCGCCACAGCGTCCAGCTGCCAGCCGGCGAAGCGGATGGCGCGGGCGTCGTCGGCGCGCAGATTGCGCGGCAGGCTGCGGGTGCGCCGCAGCACGCTCTTGATGCGTGCCAGCAGCTCGCGCGGGCTGAACGGCTTTGCCAGGTAGTCGTCGGCCCCCATCTCGAGGCCGACGATGCGGTCGGTTTCCTCGCCGCGCGCGGTGAGCATGATGACCGGCGTATCGGACTCGCCGCGCAGCTTGCGGCACAGCGTCAGGCCGTCTTCGCCCGGCAGCATCAGGTCGAGCACGATCAGGTCGACCTTGCCGCGGGCGAGGGCGGTCCACATCGACTTGCCGTCGGCGACGAGACTGGCCTGATAGCCGTTCTTGCGCAGGTATTCTCCGAGCAGGCTGCGGATTTCGGCGTCGTCGTCGACGACCAGTACGTGGTCTGGTGATTCCATATGCGCATTTTCCCGCTCTTGGCCTGCACCCCGTGCAGGAATTTTGTAGCTTAGTGTATCAAGCCCGGTTTTTATTGCGGCCGCGTACAAGAAAGTGCGCTTGCCGCGGTCCGCGCAGTCGCGCGGACCGCGGCAAGCGGGAAAATGGCGGCAGTGGCGGCAGTGGCGGCGGCCGCGGGGCGGCCCGGCAAAGTGGCATCTGCAAAAAAGCAACCGGGGGCAAGGGGATTGCCCCTTGCCCCCGGACGCCGCGCGCAATTGCCGAAAAACGCGACCAGGTTTCCTGGTGCCGGTTCGCGCGTGGCCGTTCGCGCGCTAGAGCGCTATGCTGAAGGTCCCGTCTCCGGCGTAGCTCACTTTGGCATCGAGGAAGTAGGCGTTCAGCTCGGTGCGCAGCAACTTGGCGGTATCGTAGGCTTCGCCCGAGCGTGCGCCGGTGGCGCAGACGAATACGATCACTTTGTCCGCGGGAAGGGAAGCGACCTTCTTCTCCAGTTCGGCCATGGGTATATTCACCGCCCCCAGAATCGTGCCTGCCGCATACTCCTTCTGGTCGCGCACGTCGATCACCAGCAGCGCGCCCGGATGCTCCTTCAAAGTGCGCTGGAACCATGCCGGCGATATCGAGCCTTTCTCCTTGCCCAGCTCGACCTTCACGCCCGCTTTCGGATCGGCCGCGGCGGCAGCTGCCGTCGCGACGACTTTGGGGGCCCCGTATTGCGCGATCCAGTCCGGGTGGCCCATGGTGTAGGTCTTGACGTTGGCGTAGCCGAGCTTGCGTGCCTTCTCGGCGGAATTGCCGCTGAGCGGGCATGCAAGCCCGCCGCAATAGAAGATCAATTCGGTAGCCTTGTCTTTGGGCAGCAAGTCGGTGTGTTTGTCGAACTCGCTGTCTGAAATATTCACTGCTGTCGGGATGATGCCTTCCTTGTCCACGGTGCGCTTGGGCCGCGAATCGATCAGCAGGTAGGCGGCCTTGTCGTCGATCAGCTTCTTGACGTAGGCGCCGGCGACCGCAGGTACCTCGCCCCTGGCGATCCACTCTGGATAGCCGTTGGTATATACCGTGACATTGGTATAGCCGAGGGCTTCTGCTTTCTTCGCCGAGTTGTGGCTGAGCACGCAGGTGGGGCCTTCGCAGTAATAGATCAGCAGCGTGCTCTTGTCCTGCGGCAACTTATTCGTCATCTGCTCGAACTTGTCGTCAGGAATGCTGACGGCGCCGGCGATGTGGCCGGGATTGAACTTGCGCGAGACCGGTCTGGCGTCGATCACCATCACGCACTGCTTGGGCGGAATCTGCGCCCACTGCTTGACGAAGTCGTAATCGACCTGACGCTTGTAATAATCGGCTTGCGCGGCCTGCAGGCTCGCCGCTTGGG
>JAAOZY010000172.1 GCA_012274205.1 Betaproteobacteria bacterium | reverse complement strand
CCGACGTCCATCGCGTACAGGCGCCAGCCCCAGACGAAGCAGAACGCATAAGCGGCGCAGCGGCCGTAGAAGTTCAGGCTGCTCACGCGCTGCGGCACGTACAGCAGGCGCTCGCGCAAGGCCGAACGTTCCGGCGCCGCTTCGGCCATCGGCGCGCGCAGCGGCCTGCCCTGCTGCGCCTGCAGGTACTTGGCGAATACCAGCCCGCAGGCGGGGCAGCCCGCGTCGGGCCGCTGCTCCGCCGGCTGAATTTCATAGCCGCATTTCGGGCATTTCTCGTACATCTGAAGCACTCCTTGTGGCGGCGCGCTGCTCAAATGGCCGCTTTCCGCTAAAATACCATCTCCCTGCATTTGGCAACATTTTCGGATTGTTTTGAAGGAGCTGGCAACGATGTCGATGGCCGACCGCGACGGTTATATCTGGTACGACGGCAAGCTGGTGCCCTGGCGCTCGGCGACGACGCACGTGCTCACCCACTCGCTGCACTATGGCCTCGCGGTATTCGAGGGCATTCGCGCCTACAACACCGTGAACGGCACGGCCGTGTTCCGCCTGCCCGAGCACATCGAGCGCCTGTACAACTCGGCGCATATCTACATGATGAAAATCCCCTATTCGCGGGAAGTCATCATCGAAGCGCACACGGAAGTGGTGCGCGCGAACAAGCTGGAGGAATGCTATCTGCGCCCGATCGCCTTCTACGGCTCGGAGAAAATGGGGGTCTCGCCCAAGGGCGCGACGGTGCATGTCGCCATCGCGGCGTGGCCCTGGGGCGCGTATCTCGGCGCCGAAGGGCTGGAGAAAGGCATCCGCGTGAAGACTTCGTCGTTCGCGCGCCACCATGTGAACGTGTCGATGTGCCGCGCGAAGTATTCGGGCACCTATGCCAACTCGATCCTCGCCAACCAGGAGGCGGTCGAGCACGGCTACGATGAAGGCCTGCTGCTCGACGTCGACGGCTTCGTTGCCGAGGGCGCCGGTGAGAATCTGTTCGTCGTGAAGAACGGCTGCATCTACGAGCCCGAGCTGACTTCGGCACTGATGGGCATCACGCGCGACAGTGTGATCACGCTCGCCTCCGAACTCGGCTACAAGGTCACGCCGCGGCGCGTGACACGCGACGATCTGTACATCGCCGACGAAGCCTTTTTCACCGGCACCGCGGCCGAAGTCACGCCGATACGCGAAGTCGACGGGCGCAAGATCGGCGCCGGCCACCGCGGCCCGGTCACCGCCAAGCTGCAGAAGGCGTTCTTCGAAGTGGTCAACGGCAGGGACAAGCGGCACCAGGCCTGGCTCGCGCCCGTTGCCGCAGGCAAGTCTAAAACGGCCGGAAACAAGCCAAAGACGGCCGCGGCCAAGTCCGGGCCTGCCAAAGGCAAGCCCAAATCCGCCGCATCCAAGCCGAAAGCAAAGGGGAAGCGCTGATGTCCGCCACCGCACAGCAACAGCCGCGCACGGTCGAAGTCACCGAGAAAGACCTGCCGCTGGAATGTCCGATGCCCTCGACCCCGGTGTGGAACCTGCATCCGCGCGTGTTCCTCGACGTGGCCAAGGCGGGCGAACTGCTCTGTCCTTACTGCGGCACGCGCTACGTGTACAAGGGTGCCCCGCCCAAGGGGCACTGAAGCAGCTCAGGAATGAGCCGTGAGTAGCGGCGAGAACCAGGCGCCGCTCTCCGCGCCCGCTTCGCTCCTTGCGACTCTCCCGATGCCGCGCATACTCATCGTCGCCCCATCCTGGATCGGCGACACCCTGCTCGCCCAGCCGCTGCTGCGGCGCCTGCATGACAAGCTCGGACGCGTCCGCATAGACGCGCTCGCACCGCCCTGGTGCGGCCCGCTGCTCGAGCGCATGCCCGAAATCGAAGAGGTGATCGCCTCGCCGTTCGCGCACGGCGAGCTGAAGCTGCGCGAGCGCTGGCGGCTGGGGCGCGCGCTGGCCCAGCGGCGCTACGACCAGGCGATCGTGCTGCCCAATAGTTTCAAGTCGGCGCTGATACCGTTTTTCGCCGACATACCGCTGCGCGCGGGCTACGCCGGCGAATTCCGCTACGGCCTGCTCAACCTGATGCACAAGCTCGACGCGGCGAAGCTGCCGCTGATGGCCGAACGCTACGCCCAGCTCGCGGAAAAGCCCGGCGCGGAGCTGCCGCGGCCGCTGCCGCGCGTATGGCTGCAGTCCGATCCGGTGAACACCGCGCGCACCACCGCACGCCTCGGCCTGGACCGCTCGCGCCCGGTCGCCGTGTTCTGCCCCGGCGCCGAGTACGGCCCGGCAAAGCGCTGGCCCGCGCGCCATTTCGCCGCGCTCGCGCGCACGCTCGCCGCGCGCAATTACGCCGTGTGGCTGATCGGCTCGGACAAGGACGCGGAAATCGGAGAGGAAATCCGCGCGCAGTCCGGCGGGGCCTGCGTCAACCTGTGCGGCCAGACCGAGCTCGCCGCCGCGGTCGATCTCATATCCTGCGCCAAACTGGTGGTGAGCAACGATTCGGGGCTGATGCACGTCGCCGCCGCGCTGGGCAAGCCGCTGGTCGCGCTGTACGGCTCCTCCAGCCCGGCGCACACGCCGCCGCTGTCGCTGTCCGCGCAGCCCGGATCGGCGCGCATCGCCAGGATAGACATCGAGTGCAGCCCCTGCTTCGCGCGCACCTGCCCGCTCGGGCATTTCAGGTGCATGAACGATCTGCTGCCGCAGCGCGTGCTGGCGGAGCTCGACGCGCTCGCGCCATAGCGCCGCTATTTTTTCGCGCGCGAATCCGTCATCAGCCGGTCCCAGCCCGCGCGGCCCAGGCGGCGCAGCGTCTCGATGTTCTGCTGCGGAATCCGGTCGATGTCCGGATGCGCCGCCACGGCGCGCTCCACGCTCGCCTCGCGCAGCAGATGCAGCATCGGGTAGGGCGAGCGGTTGCTGCAGTTCCCGACATCGTCCGGCGCAGTGCCGGCGAACTGATACTGCGGATGAAAGCTCGCGATCTGGATCACGCCGCCGAGCGCAAGCTCGTCCACCGCAGCCTCGGCCACGTCGAGAAAATCGTTGTAGTCGAGGAAATCGCCCAGCACCTGCGGATGGATCAGCAGCGTGGTTTCGATCTCGCCCGGGTCGGCCGCGGCGAGCGTGCGCAATTCGTCCAGCAGCGCTTCGAGCAGACCCCCGGCGGTCTCGGCCGCGCTAACTGCATAGCGGATGCGCTTGCCGGCGTGCACGCCGCGCGCGAACGGGCACAGGTCGAGGCCGATCACCGCAGCTTCCAGCCAGGCCACCGTGGCGGCGACAACGGCCTCGGCGCCGGCTACGCTTGCGCGCGCCTGCATATTCTATTTTCCGGCCTGGACGCGATCTTCGGCCGCACCGAGCATCGCCCTGCGCGTTTCCGGCGTCTCCAGGCTGATGCGGCCGAGCGTCCCGTCGCGATAGTCCTGCAGCAGGATCAGCGCCGCCCGCTCCCGGTCGAGTTCACCGCCGCGTCCCTTTACGATGCAGCCGCGCCGGCGCGCCACCGCCTCGACCACGCCGGGAGCGTCGAGGCCGCGCGGCTCGAAGCCGTAGCGCGCGGCGAGCCGGGCCGGGTAGCGCTCGAGCAGAATGCGCGCGAGGAAGACGGCCACTTCCTCGTCGATGACGGCGTTGCGGCCGATCGCGTGGCTCGCGGCGAGCATCATGCCGTCGGAGTCGTGCGCGATCCGCGGCCACATCAGGCCGGGTGTGTCGGTGATGGTCATGTGCTTGCCCAGGTCCAGGCTCAATTGCGACTTGGTCACCGCCGGTTCGTCGCCGACCTTCGCCACGCGGCGCTTGAGCAGCGCATTCATCAGCGTCGATTTGCCCACGTTGGGGATGCCCATGATCAGCATGCGCAGCGGTTTGGTGCCCTCGTTGCGATGCGGTGCGAGCAGCTGGCACAGCGCCGGCACCCGCGCCGCATCGCCGGGTTTCTTGCACGAAATCGCCACCGCCTTGACCCCATCCTGCCGGTTGTAAAAGGCGAGCCAGGCCCGGGTCGCTTCCGCGTCGGCCAGGTCGGCCTTGTTGAGCAGCTTCAGGCAGGGTCGCTGGCGCTGCAGGCGCAGCTCCCTGATCATCGGATTGCTGCTCGCCTCGGGGCAGCGCGCATCGAGCACCTCGATCACGACATCCATGCGCTCCAGGGTCTCCGCAGCCTTGTCGCGGGCGGTAGTCATGTGGCCGGGGAACCATTGGATTGCCATGTCGGACTTTGCGGCGCAGTGGGGACACGCCCATTATCGCCCGTATCGCCCCGGACATAGGCAGGCGTGCCGATTAGGGCCGGAGCGCGCGGCAGGGTGGCGTAAAATGGAGCCCGTTTGCATCCCCATCGGCCTCCCCATCGCGCGCCAGAGCCGCGCCGAAAGACACCCATGAAAACCCCCGCAAGACTGCTGCCGCTGGTCGAGGAAGGTCTGGTCGACGAGGTCGTGCGCCAACTCATGAGCGGCAAGGAGGCCGTGGTCTATGTCGTGCGCTGCGGCGAGGACGTGCGCTGCGCGAAAGTGTACAAAGAGGCGAACAAGCGCAGCTTCCGCCAGGCGGTGCAATACACCGAAGGCCGCAGGGTGAAGAACAGCCGCCGCGCGCGCGCCATGGAAAAGGGCTCGCGCTATGGGCGCCAGGAGCAGGAGCAGGCCTGGCAGCATGCCGAAGTCGACGCCCTGCGCCGGCTGGCGGCAGCCGGGGTGCGCGTGCCCACGCCCTACAACTTCCTCGAGGGCGTGCTGCTGATGGAGCTGATCACCGACGCTAATGGCCACGCGGCGCCGAGGCTCAACGACCTGGAGCCCAGCGCAGCGCAGGCGCTGGCCTGGCACCGCATGCTGATCATGCAGGTGGTGCGCATGCTGTGCGCCGGCCTGGTGCACGGCGACCTGTCCGAATACAACGTGCTCGTCGGCGCCGACGGCCCGGTGATCATCGACCTGCCGCAGGCGGTGGACGCCGCGGGCAACAACAGCGCGGCATTCATGCTGCTGCGCGACGTAGGCAATCTCACCGCCTGGTTCGGCCGCTACGCGCCGGAACTGCTGGCCACCGACTACGGCCGCGAAATCTGGGCGATCTACCAAAGCGGCAAGCTGCACCCGGAGATCGCGCTCACCGGGCGCTTCGAGCGCAGCGAACAGCCCGCCGACGTGCAAAGCCTGATGCGGGAAATCGACGAAGTGATCAAGGAAGAGGCCGCGCGCCAGCGCTACAAGCAGGCGTTGGAGCAATAGTCGCGCTGCCGCGCTTGCGCGCGCGGCGCAGCGTTCAAGCGATGGAAATGTGAAGCCGGCCGGTAAGCCGGGTTCTGTTACGGGGATCGCTCCCTATGACGGTCATTCCTCTAGGCCCTGGGTTGCCCCAGGGCTCCAGCCACCTACCCGCGGACTCAGCGAGCAGCATCATAGTCCGCCTATTTGGTGTTGCTCCGGGTGGAGGTTGCCGCGTTTCACCCGCCGCACCTTCTTGCGAAAGCGCGGCGACTCGTCTCTGTGGCCCT
>JAAOZY010000171.1 GCA_012274205.1 Betaproteobacteria bacterium | reverse complement strand
CTGGCGCCGGCGCTGCCGCTGCAGGATCGTTTGAATCTCACCGTGGTAGGCACGGGCGTCAGAATGCCGGCGGTACTGCCGCCGGCACCGGTGTTTGTGCCGCCGCCGGTGATCGTGCCGCCGCCGGTCGTCATTCCACCCGCACCGCCGGTCTACGTGCCCCCCGTGCTTCCGCCCAAACCGGAACGCGGTTAGGAGCCGCCGGTCCCGGCCCGCCGACCGGTGAACAGGATGCGCGCCGGAATCAAATCCGGTCTTGCCATCCCGAGCGCGCGTTGCCGCCGCGGCCGTTCCGCGCTGAGTCCGACTGCGGGCACGAAGCGGTGCGCGTCGGCCGCGCTCCACTGAAGGCGGGACGCTGGAAAAAGCAAGCCTGTTTCAGATGTTCTGTACGCAGCCGCGGCGACACTACAGACGCGGCGATTTGGCCTAATGTAATATTAGGCACCATGGCCGATCCAGTGAAACTCCCCGAAGGCAGGGAACCGGTGCTGCGCGTCCTGCCCATGCCCGCCGACGCCAATCAACATGGCGACATTTTCGGCGGCTGGATCATGGCGCAGGTTGACATCGCCGGCGGCGTCCTCGCCGGCCGCCATGCGCGCGGCCGCGTGGCTACGGTGGCGGTGAATTCCTTCCAGTTCAAGCAGCCGGTGCAGATTGGCGACCTGGTCTCCTTTTACGCCGAGATCGTGCGCGTGGGCAACACTTCGATCACCATCAACGTCGAGGTCTACGCGCAGCGCAATCCCGAGGAAATCGAGGTGGTCAAGGTGACCGAGGCCACGCTCACCTATGTCGCGACCGACAAGGACCGCCGGCCGCGTCCGGTGGCGCCGCTGCCGGCTAAAAAGTAAGCGCTGCGGCTGCGCGCCGCGCAAGCTGTCGGCGTGAGCATCAATTCAGTATCATGCTGCTTTCCTTCCACGCCGGAGCATACGTCCCATGAAAGATTTCCAGGGCAAGGTAGCGGTCATCACCGGCGGTGCGAGCGGCCTCGGACGCGCGATGGCCGAACGCTTCGCGCGCGAGGGCATGCGCATCGTGCTCGCCGACGTCGAGCCGAATGCGCTGGCCAAGGCGGAAGCGGAAATGAAGGCGGCCGGGGCGAAGGTGATAGGCGTGCGCACCGACGTTTCCAGGGCGGCCGAGGTCGCGGCGCTGGCGCAGAAGACGCTGGCTGCATTCGGCGCGGTGCACATCGTCGCCAATAATGCCGGCGTCGCGCCGCTCGGCAACGCCTGGGAGAACAGCGTCGCCGACTGGGAATGGACACTGGGCGTCAACCTATGGGGTGTGATCCACGGCGTGCGCGTATTCACGCCGATCATGCTCGCGCAAGGGAGCGAGGCGCACGTCGTCAATACCGCTTCGGTCTCGGGGCTGATTTCGCCGCCGGGTTCAGCCATGTATAACGTTACCAAGCACGCCGTAGTAGCGCTCACCGAGACGCTGTACCATGATCTGGCCCTGAAACAGGCCCGCATCGGCTGCTCGGTGTTGTGCCCGGCCTACGTGCCGACCGGAATCGTCGACTCGGAACGCAACCGTCCGGCGCTGCTGCAGAACCCGGCGCAAGTGAAGACCGCCGAGCAAAGGGCGCGCGAAGCGATGCTGCGCAAGGCGGTGACTTCGGGCAAGTTGAGTTCCGCCGACGTGGCCGAAAAGGTGTTCCAGGCGGTGCGCGAAGAGCGCTTCTACATCCTCACCCACCCGAAGATCAAGCCTTCGATCCAGTGGCGCATGGAAGACATCCTGCAGGAGCGCAATCCGACCAACCCGATGGGCTGAGTACGCCAGGCCAGGCGGGTTCCAAGTAAATAGAGGACCGAGACCAGCGATGGACAGCAGTGCGTTCTATGCCGGGCTTCCCCTGCTCACCGAGTTCAGCGCTGCCGGCAGGCAGGATAGCTACGCCGCCTTGCCCGAAGACTGGCACGTGGCCATGTGCGACGTGCGCAACTCGACTGCTGCGGTCGAAGCGGGCAGCTACAAGAACGTCAATACCCTCGGCGCGGCGGTGATCACGGCGATGCTCAATGCCGCGGGCGGCATCGAGATTCCATTCATATTCGAAGGCGACGGTGCGATGCTGTGCGTGCCGCCGGCGCTGCTCGAGGCGGCGCGCGCGGCGCTGCTGCAGACGCAGGCGCTGGCGCGCAAATCGTTCGGGCTGGAACTGCGCATCGCCGCGATGCCGATATCGCGCATCCGCGCGGCGGGCTTCGACATCCGGGTGGCACGCTATCGCGTCTCCGACAATTATGTGCAGGCGATGTTCGCCGGTGGCGGCATGGCCTACGCCGATCGCTGCATGAAAGATCCGGACACCGCGCCGCCGGTGCGGGTCGAGCCCGGCAGCGTCGACGCCGCCGCGAGCTTCGAGGGCCTGGAATGCCGCTGGCAGGATATCCCGAGCCGGCACGGCGAAACCGTCAGCCTGATGGTCAAAGTGCTCGTCGACGAAGCGCACGGCTCCGGCGAAATCTATCGCGAACTCATCGACAAGGTGCGCGAAGTCTATGGCGCCGACGAGGCCTGCCATCCGGTGTGGCCGCCGAATCTCGCCATTTCCCTGAACGCGCGCCAGCTCGGCAACGAAGTCGGGGTGCGCGCGAACCAGCGCAGCGCGCCCAGCCGCTGGCTGTACCTGATGAAAATACGCGGCTGGACCCTGATCGGCTGGTTCTTCATGACATTCGGCATTCGCACCGCGGCGACCGACTGGGGCCGCTACAAGACGGTGCTCGCGCGCAACTCCGACGTGAAGAAATTCAACGACTGCTTCCGCCAGATACTCGCCGGCAATGCCGCGCAGCGCGAGGCGCTCGACGCCTGGCTGGCGCAGCGCTTCGCCCGGCGCGAGCTGGTGTATGGCATCCACGTCGCCGATCGCGCGCAGATGACCTGCCTGGTGTTCGATTACTCCGGCCGCCATCTGCATTTCATCGACGGCGCCGACGGCGGCCTGTTCATGGCGGCCAAGGCGCTGAAGGAGCGCGCCGCCGCGCAACGCTGAAGCGCCGCGCCGGCCGAACTCAGGCCTGCTCGGCGTACAGCTCGGTCATGAGCCGGCGCAGCCAGGTGTTGGCCGGATCCTGGTGGAAGCGCTGGTGCCAGTGCAGCCTGACTTCGAAGCTGGGCATGCGCAGCGGCAGCGGCAGCACATTGAAGTTGCCGGTCTGCGCGAACAGCGCGGCGACGCGCGAGGGCACGGTCACGATCAGGTCGGTGCGCGCCAGGATCATCGGCACCACGAGGAAGTGCGGCACGCGCACCGCGATGCGTGATTCCAAGCCCTCCCTGATGAACGTCTCCTCGATCACCTGGTGGCCGGTGCCGGCATAGGACACCAGCACATGCGCCGCCTCGCGGAACTGCTTCGCGCTGATTTTCGCGCCGATGAGCGGATGGTCGGCGCGCAGCATGCATTCATAGTGCTCGCGAAACAGCGGCTGTTGGCGCATGCCCGTGGTCAGCCCGGGCAGGAAGCCGACCGCGAGATCGAGCGCACCCGCCTCCAGCGCCGCGTGCACATCCTTGATCGGGATGCGCACCACTTCGATCCTGACGCCGGGGGCGTCGCGCTTGATGCGCGCCAGCAGATTGGGCAGGAACACCATCTCGCCGATGTCCGACATGTGAAAGCGAAAGGTATTGGTGGAACTCAGCGGGTCGAAGCCGGCGTGCTGCTGCAATGCGCCCTGAATCAGGCGCAGGGCCTCGCGCACCGGCTGCGCCAGCTGCTGCGCGAACGGCGTGGGGCGCATGCCGCGCGGCGTGCGCACGAACAGCGGATCGCCGAACAGCGCGCGCAGGCGCGCAAGCGCGTTGCTCATCGCCGGCTGCGACAGCCCGATGCGCTCGCCGGCGACGGTGACGCTGCCTTCGGTGGCGATCGCGTCGAACGCCAGCAGCAGATTCAGGTCGAGTTCAGCTACATTCATAATCGGTATATATATCATACTGCACATCAATTTGACAAATATGCACCCCGCGCCTAATCTGGCCCGAACATGCGCTGGCCCGGCCCCTGCCGCGGCCAGCCGAGGAGGAGGTGCCATGTACGAGATTCGCATCCACGGACGCGGCGGTCAGGGCGCGGTGCTCGCCGGCGGCATCCTCGCCACTGCCCTCGTGCTCGAGGGCAAGTATGTCGTCGCCGTGCCCTCGTTCGGCTTCGAGCGCCGCGGCGCGCCGGTGGCGAGCTTTCTGCGCTTCGACGAGCGCGAGATCCGCCAGATGACCAACATCTACCAGCCCGACTGCGTGCTGTGCATCGACCCGACGGTGGCGCGCGCGGTCAACGTGTTCGATGGCGTCAAGGACGGGGCAGTGCTGGTGCAGACCAGCTCGAAGCCCCTGGGCGAGTTTCAGCTGCCGCCGCAGATTGCCACCGTAGGACTTTGCGACGCGGTGTCGATCGCGCTCGACATCTTCAAGCGCTCGATCACCAACACCATCATGCTCGGCGCGTTCGCGCGCGCCACCGGCCTGGTGTCGCTCGACTCCCTCAAGGCGGCGATCCAGAAATCGGATTTCCGCGATGCCGGGCTGAAGCAGAACATGGCGGCGCTGGAGCGCGGCTATGAAGCGACGCAAGTGCACCAGATCCTGGCAGCTGTGGCTGCATAAGCGGGGAGCAGAAAGTGAAACGGCAAGCCTACAAGATGTTTGACGCGGCCACGATCCCGAACGACCTGTGCCCGATCGCGACCACGCCCACGCCGATGCTGCCCGGCGACTGGCGCAGCATGCGCCCGGTGGTCGACCGCGCCAAGTGCGTCAAGTGCGCCGTGTGCTGGCTCTATTGCCCGGTGCAATGCGTGGTGGAAAAAGCAGCCTGGTTCGACTTCAACCTGAAGACCTGCAAGGGCTGCGGCATCTGCGCCACCGAGTGCCCGCAACGCGCCATCACCATGTATGAGGAGGCAGCCTAATGTCCGCGATCCTCAAGCCGAAGTCGAAACTCATCGTCTGCGACGGCAACGAAGCCGCCGCGTGGGCGGTGTCGCTTGCCGACGTGGACATGGTCGCGGTGTATCCGATCACGCCGCAATCCTCGCTGGTCGAATACCTGGCCAAGTTCATCGCCGACGGGCGCCTCGGCGCCGAAATCGTCGACGTGGAAGGCGAACATTCGGTGCTGTCGGTGCTGCAGGGTGCCTGCCTTGCCGGCGCGCGCACCTACACCGCGAGCTGCGGGCCCGGCCTCGCCTTCATGTTCGAGCCCTATCTGCGCACGCCCGGGCTGCGCCTGCCGCTGGTGATGACCATCGTCACGCGCGACACGCTCACGCCGCAAAGCGTCTGGGGCGGGCACCAGGACGCGATGTCGGTGCGCGAAGTCGGCTGGGTGCAGATGTACTGCGAGTCGGTGCAGGAAGTGCTCGACACCACCATCATGGCCTACCGCATCGCCGAGCACCACGACGTGATGCTGCCGGTGAACGTCTGCCACGACGGCAACTACCTTTCGTTCGGCGCCGCGCGCTGCGAGCTGCCGGATCAGGGCGAGGTCAGCGGCTTCCTCGGCGCGAAGGACGTGAACTGGCATGTGGCGCTCGATCCGCAGCGGCCGATGGCGGTCGATCCGCTTACCGGCGGCGCCGGCGGCGCCGGTCCGTCGAGCTTCGTGCGCTATCGCAAGGGCCAGTGCGCAGGCATGCAGAACTCGCTCAAAGTCATCACCGAGGTGCACGAGGACTGGGGGCGGCGCTTCGGCCGCTACCACGCGCCCTTGATCGAATCCTATCGCATGGACGGCGCCGAATACGCCATGGTCACCATAGGCAGCATGACCGGCGCGGCCAAGGACGCGGTGGACGCCGCGCGCGCGCGCGGCGAAAAAGTCGGCCTGGTCAAGGTGAAGACGTATCGCCCGTTTCCGGCCGAGGCGCTGGCAAGCGCGCTGGCGGACGTCAAGGCGTTCGGCGTGGTCGACCGCTCGGTGTCCTTCGGCTGGAATTGCGGGCCTTTGTTCCAGGACGCCATCTCCGCCATGCAGTACGCGCCCAAACGCATACCGGCAATGAGGTTCATCGGCGGGCTCGCCGGCGCCGACCTCACCGTGGCGCACTTCGAGCGTGTCATCGGCCGCGTCAAGGAGCTCGCGCGCGACGGCCGTCCGGCCGCGACCGTGTGGCTGAACGAAAAGGACTAGGACGATGACGCATGCACACTACCTGATAGTTGGCGCCAGCCACGCGGCGCTGTCGGCCCTGCACGCGATCCGTCTGCACGACGCCGACGGCGACGTCACCCTGCTTACGCGCGACGACAGCCTGCCCTACTCGCCCACGGTCCTGCCTTACGTGGTCTCCGGCCGCTCCGAGCCGGGGCGCGTGTACCTGCGCGACGAGCGCTATTTCGCCGAGCACAAGGTGAATTACCTGCGCGGCGCGAAAGTGCGCAAAGTGAACGCGGACGCGAACGCAGTCGAACTCGCCGATGGCAGCCGCATCGGCTTCGACAAGCTGCTGCTCGCCACCGGCGCCGCACCCCTGTTGCCGCCCGTCCCGGGACTTGCCGGGATGAAATTTCATGTGCTGCGCACGCTGGAGGATGCCGTGGCGCTGCGCGCGGCGCTGCCGCGGGTGAGGCGCGCGCTGGTGCTGGGCGGCGGCCTGATCGGCATGCACGCAGCGGAAAATCTGGCCAAGGCCGGCGTGGAAGTGAGCGTGGTGGAGCTGCAGCCGCATGTGCTCTCGGGCTACTTCGATGCCGAAGCTTCGTCCATGATCGAACGGGTGTTCGCCGCGCATGGCGTGCACCTGCGCACCGGCACCCGCCTGGCTTCGGTCGCGGGCGCAGGCGCGGGCTGCCGCGCGACGCTGGCTGACGGCAGCACCATCGAAGCGGACCTGCTGCTGGTCGCCACCGGCGTGGCGCCGGTAACCGATTTTCTCCAGGGCAGCGGCGTCGAGACCGAACGCGGTGTGCTGGTGGACGCGCACATGCGCACCAACGTCGCCAACATCTGGGCTGCGGGCGACGTAGCGCAGGCGCGCGGCTTCTTTACGTCCGACAGGATCATCAACGGCATCCTGCCCGACGCCGTGGATCAGGGGCGCATCGCCGGCATGGCGATGGCCGAAGACCCGGGCACAAAGGACTACGCCGGCGGCGTGCCGCTCAATACCTACAGCTTCTTCGGCCAGCAGGCAGTTTCGGTCGGCGTGCATGAGCAGGCGCTGGAGCAATCCGGTGTCGAAGTGCAAAAACAGGTGGACGCGGAACAGAACCGCTACCTCAAGATCGTGCTGAAGGATGCGCGCCTCGCTGGGATTTTCGGCGTCAACAGCGCGTTCGACCCGGGCATCATGTGGGAGCTGATACTGCGCGGCATCGATCTGCGCGACGAAAAGCTGGCGTTCCTGCGCTCGCCGCAGGATACCGCGCGCGCGCTGATGTCCAGGAACTGGAGATAGGAGCCGCCATGGGCGCCGCATACGAAACCATACATTTCAAGCAGGAAGCGTGCGACGGCTGCAACGACTGCATGACCGCCTGCGCGCAGGCCAAGACTCAGACAGACGACCATACGCAATCGCGCATCCAGATCGTGCCCTCGGGCGCGGGTTTCGAGCTCGCCATCTGCCGCCAGTGCGGCGATCCGGAATGCGTGCTCAATTGCCCGGCAGGCGCGCTCGCGAAGAACGCCGGTAGCGGCGTGATCGACTGGGACGGATCGAAGTGCGTCAACTGCCTGCTGTGCACCGTCGGCTGCGCCTACGGCGGCATCGCCTACGACAGCGTTGCATCCCACGTGATCAAATGCGACATGTGCGACGGGGCTCCGGCATGCGTCAAGGCCTGCGCGACGGGCGCGCTGAAGCACGTGAAGACCGCGCGCATCTACAAGCAAGTGGGCGATCTCGAAGACCTGTTCGCGCCCGGCCTGTCGGGCTGCCAGGGCTGCAACACCGAACTCATCATGCGCCACGCCCTGCGCCGCATCGGCCCGGACGTGGTGGTGGCGACCCCGCCCGGCTGCATTCCGGGCATGGGCTCGGTCGGCTACAACGGGCTCACCGGCACCAAGGTGCCGGTGTTCCACCCGCTGCTGACCAACACCGCGTCGATGCTGGCCGGGGTGCGCCGGCACTACAAGCGCAGCGGCCGCGATGTGATGGCCGTGGCGCTGGCAGGCGACGGCGGCACCGCGGACGTGGTCTTCCAGTCGCGCTCGGGTGCCGCCGAGCGCGGCGAGGAGATCCTGTACATCTGCGTCGACAACGAAGGCTACATGAACACCGGCATGCAGCGCTCGGGCTGCACGCCTTACGGCGCCTGGACCTCGACCACGCCGGTGGGCGAGCGCGCCCACGGCAAGACCCAGGACGCGAAGAACCTGCCGCTGCTGATGGTGATGCACGACTGCGCCTACGTGGCGACCGCCTCCACCGCGTTCATGGAAGACCTGTACGCCAAGCTCGAGCGCGCGATCGAAGCGGCCAGGAGCGGATTCGCCTATCTGCACATCTATTCCCCGTGCACCACCGGCTGGCGCTTCCCCTCGGACCAGAACATCGAGGTGGCGCGCAAGGCGGTCGAAACCAACTTCGTGCTGCTGTGGGAATTCACGCGGGACGAAGGGCTGCATTTGACGCGGCCGGCCGACAATGCGCTGCCCATCGACGACTATCTGGCGGTATTGGGCAAGTACCGCCACCTCGATCCGGATCAGGTCAAGCACATAGAGCGCTCCGTCGCGACCAACCTCGGCCGCATCCAGATGCTCGCCGCGGTCAAGGGCCCGGCAGGCGCAGCGGCAGCGCAGGCCTGAAGCGGCGCTGCTGCCGCCCGGCAGCGCGGGCGCGCGCGCCCACGGCTTCCGCGCCGTACCGAAGCCGATAGACCCCATGCGACGCAGGGAATTGGTTTGCATTTTGCATGCCTTTGTGTACCCTGCCTCCTTCTGTTGAAAGAGCATTGCCAACATGGAAAAAGCAACGCAGCGACCGATTACCCTGCTGATCGCCGCACTCGGGGGCGAAGGCGGCGGCGTGCTCGCCGACTGGATCATCGCAGCGGCGACAGCCGAGGGCTATCCGGTGCAGAGCACCTCGATCCCGGGCGTGGCGCAGCGCACCGGCGCGACCACCTACTACAT
>JAAOZY010000170.1 GCA_012274205.1 Betaproteobacteria bacterium | reverse complement strand
GGATTTTTTTGTTGTAACATGTCCCTCCGTTCGAAGGACGGCTCCAGCCGGCAGCACGCAGCCCGCCGCCGATTTTTCGCAATCCAATCTTTTTGCTGGGAATAGAACATGTCAAAAGCAATCCGGATACAAAAGCAGGGCGGCCCCGAAGTCATGCAATGGGAAGAGGTCGAGGTGGGCGAACCCGGGAAGGGGCAGGCGCGCGTGCGCCACCACGCCTGCGGACTGAACTACATCGACGTCTATCACCGCTCTGGCCTGTACCCGCTGCAGCTGCCCAGCGGCATCGGCCTGGAGGCCGCCGGCGTGGTCGAGGCGGTGGGCGAGGGCGTCACCAATGTCAAGAAGGGCGACCGCGTTGCCTATGCGGCACCGCCGATCGGCGCCTATGCCGAAGTACGCCTGATGACGGCCGACCGGCTGGTGAATCTGCCCGACGGCCTGTCGTTCGAACAGGGCGCGGCGATGATGCTTCAGGGAATGACGGCGCAATATCTGCTCAAGCGCACCTACAAGGTTCAGCCGGGCGACACCATCCTCATCCATGCGGCGGCCGGCGGCGTGGGACTGATCGTTTGCCAGTGGGCAAAAGCGCTGGGCGCCACGGTGATCGGCACCGTCGGTTCGGACGAGAAGGCGGCACTGGCGAAATCGCACGGCTGCGATCACGCCATCGTCTATACGCGCGAGAATTTCGCCGAGCGGGTGAAGCAGATTACCGGCGGCGCACTGCTGCCCGTGGTGTACGACTCGATCGGCAAGGATACCTTCGTCGGCTCGCTCGACTGCCTGCGCCCGCTGGGAATGATGGTGAGCTTTGGCAACGCCTCCGGCCCGACGCCGGCGTTCGATTCGGGCATGCTCGCCTCGCGCGGCTCGCTGTTTTTCACGCGGCCCAGCCTGATGCATTACACCGCCAAACGCGAGGATCTGGTGGCGTCGGCCAAGGACCTGTTCGACATCGTGTTGTCGGGCAAGGTGAAGATCGAAGTGCGCCAGCGCTATGCGCTGAAGGATGCGGTGCAGGCACACCGCGACCTGGAAGCGCGCAAAACCACCGGTTCGACCCTGCTGATCCCCTAGGCGCGCGGCATTCCGCTTGCTGCGGCCCGGCGCGCCGTATCGGCACACGCGCGGCCGGCAGTCGGTCGGGGACCGGGCGCATTTCGGGCTACAATCGCGGCGTGAGTACAGGCACCATAGCCTCGCCGGATTTGAGCGAACGCGCCAGCGAAGTCTGGCTGCGGCAGTGCTTCGCCTCCGGCCGTGCAGTGGCGCCGATAGCAAGCGGTGATGGCCATCTGTGGCGCCCGGCCGAGCAGCTGCGCGCGGCGGCGGTATTGGTGCCGCTGGTGCGGCGCGGCGCCGGGCTCACCATCCTGCTCACGCAGCGCACCGACCACCTGTACGACCACGCCGGCCAGATCAGCTTTCCAGGCGGGCGCGCAGAAGCGCACGACGCGTCCCCGGCGGCCACGGCGCTGCGCGAGACCTTCGAGGAAATCGGCCTGCCGCATGCGCTGGTCGAAGTGCTGGGGGAACTGCCGGAATACACCACGGTGACCGGCTATCGCGTCATCCCCGTGGTCGGACTGGTAAGCGAGCCGCCCGCGCTCAAACTCGACGCATTCGAGGTGGCCGAGGCGTTCGAAGTGCCGCTGGCGTTCTTCCTGGATCCGGCAAACCACCAGCGCAATACCCTGCAGTACCAGGGCCGCACCCGGCATTATTACGCCATGCCGTTTGAGCAGCGCTATATCTGGGGCGCGACCGCGGGGATGCTGATGAACCTCTACGCGCTGCTGAGCGCGTAGCGGCGCGGAGGTCCATGCGCCGCGCGGGCGGCAGTTTCCCGCGCTGGAGGTCCTTTCATTTCGAAACGGGCTTCTTCTTCCGCTTCGCTTTCACCGGCGCGCGTGCACGCGCCACCGCGCGCTGATACAGCCTGGCGAAATTCTCCAGCGAATGGATATGGGCGTATATCTTGCCCATCAACCCGCCGCTTACCAGAGCCTTGTGCTTTTCCGGTTTGAGCGCTTCGAGCTTGTGTTCGTCGATGCGGTACATGCCCTGCAATCTCAGTCCAGGCGCTTCGCCCTGCATCACCTGGAAGGTAAAAGGGGAAAGCAGGTCCAGTTCGCCGAGCGCGGCGCACATGCGGGCAGTCGCTTCCAGGTCGTTCTGGTACTCCTGCAGCAGGCGCTGCGCCGCCAGCCATTGCGGGCTCGGTTCGCCGCCGGCGTCGAACAGCGGCGTGCCGCGGCGGTCCAGGCGGCCGCTTTCAACGCAAACGAGTTTCTCAGCTTGCTCGCCGTCCTGGGTGCGCAGCGCCGCAATGCAGAACGGGTAACGCCGCACAAAGGCCGGGAGATATGCCGTGCTATCCCAGGCGCCGGATGCATCGACGAACAGGTTCTGCCCATCGGCCAGGCCGAGCACGGCGACCGGCGAATAGCTGGCGCCCGCATCGGCGCTCGCGAACACGATCGGGTAGTCGCGCGCAGCCGCGCTGAATTCGGCGATGGAAAGCGCCAGTGCATTGATCGAGCGACAGAACTCCGGCGTCGCCCCAAGGGCGGGCAGCGCGACTCTGTGGTCCTTCTGCAGCGGCACGACCTCGCCGTAGCCGAACGGGGGGGTGATTTGCCGGGTCACTTGCTTTCTGGTCGCCATGGCCGTCCTTGTGCCGCGTTCAAGGCGGCGGAGTGCGTATAATATCCCGCTGAGCGGGAACGCCGCCTCGGGGAATATTTGCCCGCCCTATTGCCGACTCCTGGAATTCCGCTTTCCCTATGAGCCTCATCTCGCTGATCGTCGCACTGCTGCTCGAACAATGGCGGCCGCTCGCCGATCGAAAGCAGCTGGTGTCCCGGGCCGAGCGTTTTGCCGATTTCCTGCAGCAGCACTTCAATGCGGGGGAGCGCGCGCACGGAATCATCGCCTGGGTGCTCGGCGTGGTGCCGGCGATGCTGCTGGCCTTGCTGGTCTATTACCTGCTGTACCGCCTGACGCCGCTGCTGGCGCTGGCCTTCAATGTGCTCATCCTTTATGTGACCATGGGCTTTCGCCAGGTCGGCCACTATTTTACCGATATCCATTGGGCGCTCAAGAGCGGCGATGTCGACCGGGCGCGCGCGATCCTGGGCCAGTGGCGCGGCGCAAGTTGCGAGCGGCTGACCGCGGAAGAGGTTGCCCGTCTTACCATCGAGGAAGCCCTCGTGGCCTCGTATCAGCATGTATTCGCCGTGGTGTTCTGGTTCGTGCTGCTGCCCGGCCCGGTCGGGGCGATTCTATACCGCATGTCCTCGTTCCTGCACCGGCGCTGGGCCGAGCGCGGTGACAATGAACTGGCCGCGTTCGGAGACTTCGCCGGCCAGGTATTCCGTCTGCTGGACTGGGTGCCGGCGCGACTGACCGGAATTGCGTTCGCGGTGGTCGGCGATTTCGAGGACGCGGCTTACTGCTGGCGCACGCAGGCGGAAAAGTGGCCCGATCCTTCGCTCGGCGTGGTGCTCGCCAGCGGCGCGGGCGCCATGGGCGTGCGCCTGGGCATGCCTTTCCTGTCGGAGCTGAGTCCGGTCGACCGGCCTGAGCTGGGCGTGGGCGATGAGGCCGATGTCGGATTTCTGGACAGCACCATCGGGCTGGTTTGGCGCGCGCTGGTCGTAATCCTGTTCATATTGCTGCTTGTGGCAATTGCGCGGGCGCTCAGCTAGCAGCGCGGGTGAGGGCGCGGAGCAGCCCGCGCGGTCCTTCGGCGCGCGCGCTGGTCGCAATCCTGTTCATATTGCTGCTCGTGGCGATTGCGCGGGCGCTGAGTTAGCCAGAGAACGGTCAGGGTCGCGATGCACCGCAGCGCCAGCAGGCGCTGAACTGTCCTTCGATGGCTTCGCCGCAATCGGGGCATTGCCAGGACGGCGCGGGAACGGCGGGGCGGTTGAAATCGATCAGGATGCGCCGCGCCTTGTCAAAGTCGCGTTCGTCCAGCAGCCACAGCTCCGGCGCGCACTCGGTGAACGGGATTTCTCCGGCGAGCCGGCTGAGCAGTTCATTCCTGATCCGGCAGCGGATGCCCTCGGCTTCGAGCAGGTTCTTCAGGTGATGGACCTCGAGCAGCTTGAGCGAGCTGTAGAGCAGGCGCACGGCTATTTCCGACCGGTTTCTGCGCGGCTGATGCGGCGGAACATTTCCAGCCGGCGCGGGTGGATCGCGCCGGTCTCGGCCGCCTGCGCCAGTGCGCAGTCGGGCTCGCTCTGGTGGCGGCAATTCTGAAAGCGGCATTGTCCGAGAAAGCCCTCGAATTCGACGAAGCCCGACTCGATGTCCTGCAGCGAAAGGTGATGCAGCCCGAATTCCTGCAGCCCCGGGCAATCGATCAGGGTGCTGTCGGCGTCCAGCCGGTGCATGCGCGCCTGGGTGGTGGTATGGCGGCCGGAGGCGAGGAAGGCGGAGATTTCCCGGGTGGCGACCTGCGCGTCCGGCAGGAGCGCATTGATGATGGTCGATTTGCCCATGCCCGACTGTCCTACCAGTACAGTAGCCTGGTGCGCGAGCGCCGGCCGCAGCGCATCGGCGCCCTGCAGCGCCGACAGCTGGATCACGCGATAACCAGCCTGGACGTAAGGGTCGAGGCGCGCCAGCGCCGTCCTGGCGGCCTCCTCCAGGTCGCACTTGTTGAGCAGGATCAGGGAGCGCATGCGCTGATGCTCGGCCGCGACCAGGCAGCGGTTGATCAGTTCTTCGCTGAAGCTCGGTTCCGCGGCGACCACGATGGCAAGCTGGGTGACGTTGGCGGCGATGAGTTTTTCGCGGTGCGCGGCGGAGCGCGAGAACAGCGTGGAGCGCGCATCCACCGCGTCGATCACGCCCTGCTCGTCACCGCTCAGGGCAAAGCGGACGCGGTCGCCGCAGGCGACGCTGCTCTGCTTGCCGCGCGGAAAACAGGTATAGCGGCGGCCGTCGGCGGTTTCGACCAGATAATGGCGGCCATAAGCGGCTACCACCTGGCCGGCGAGCGTCAGATGCGGCAAAGCGCCTCGATCTTGGCCGCGCAGATGAAATCGTTTTCGGAAATGCCGCCGACGGAGTGGGTGCTGTAGGCCACGCTGCAGCGGTCGTAGCCTGCGAGGAGCTCGGGATGGTGATCTTCGCGCTGCGCGATCCAGGCGACGGCATTCACGAATGCGATGGTGGCGGCGTAATTCGCAAAGGAAAAAGTTTTGCGGATTGCGCCGTCGGCGTATTCCCAGCCCGGCAGCTGCGCCAGGCCGGCCTCGATTTGCGCCTGACTCAGGGGCGGCGTTCCGGCGGGCAGGGGTCGGCACATCCCCTGTTCAAGATTCCGCGTGATCATGCCGGCTGCGCCCCGGTCTGCAGCCGCGCGCCTTGCAGCCGGGCGATGCGCGCGAGCGCGGGCGGATGCGAATCGTAGAATGCCGAGTACAGCGGGTCGGGTGTGAGCGTCGCGGCATTGTCCTTGTACAGTTTCACCAGCGCATGGATCAGGTCTGCGGGAATCGCATGGCGCGCGGCATAGGCGTCGGCCTCGAATTCGTGCCTGCGCGAAAGCAGGCTGGTGAGCGGGTGCAGCAGGAAGGTGAACACCGGCACCACCAGGAAAAACAGCAGCAGCGCGAGCGCCGTCGAGTGCGCCTGCACATTGAGCCCGGCATAGAACCAGTCGTGTTTCATCGCATAGCCCAGCATCCACAGGAACACCAGGCTCATCGCGAACATGGCCGCCATGCGCTTCCATACATGATGGTGTATGAAATGCCCCAGCTCGTGCGCCAGCACCGCTTCGATTTCCGCCGGGGCCAGGCGCGCGATCAGCGTGTCGAACAGCACGATGCGCTTGGCCGCGCCAAAGCCGGTGAAATAGGCGTTGCCATGGCTGGAGCGGCGCGAACTGTCCATGACGTACAGACCCTGCGAGCGGAAACCGCACTTGGCCAGCAGCGCCTCGATGCGGGACTTCAGCGCGGCGTCCTCGAGCGGCGTGAATTTGTTGAACAGTGGCGCAATCAGGGTGGGATAGACGGTGAGCACCAGCAGGTTGAACGCGATCCAGGTGAGCCAGACATACAGCCACCACGACTCGCCCATGCGCTGCATCAGCCAGAGCACGCACGCGAGCAGCGGCAGGCCCAGCGCCGCGCCGAGCAGCGTCTGCTTGGCCAGATCGGCGAAAAACAGGCGCAGGGTCATCCGGTTGAAACCGAAGCGCGCTTCCACGACGAAGGTGCGGTACAGCGACAGCGGCAGGTCGATCAGCCCCGAAATTAGCGCGACGCTGACGATGAGGGCGATGCTGTGCGCGTAACTGCCGGCATCGAAGGCGCGCAGCCAGGCTTCGTGCAGCGTCTGCAGCCCGCCGCCCAGCGTGAGTGCGAGCAGGAACAGCGCGCCGATGCCGAGGTCGATCATGCCCAGGCGTGTCTTGTCGGCGCTGTAATCGGCAGCTTTCTGGTGCGCGGCCAGGCCGATGTGCTCGGAGAAGTTTTCCGGGACGCGGTCGCGGCAGCGCGCGATGTGCCGGATGTGGCGCCGGGCGAGCCACGCGCGCAGGCCCAGCGTGAGCGCGAGCGCGGCAAGAAAAACGGCGGTGAAAGTCTGCATCTGGCTGAAATATGACACAATAAAGCCCTTCGATCAATCGACGGTGGAAACGCCGGAAACATGCCTCAAGATCAGAACAATCTCGCCTGGTTGGACATGGAAATGACCGGACTTGATCCCGACCGCGACAGAATCATCGAGATGGCGATCGTGATCACCGACTCCCAGCTGAACACCGTTGCCGAGTCGCCGGTACTGGTTCTGCATCAGGCGGACAGCGTGCTCGCGGGCATGGATGACTGGAACAAGTCCACGCACGCGCGCTCCGGCCTGATCGACAAGGTCAAGGCTTCGACCTTGGCGGAAGCCGAGGCTGAACAGCGATATCTGGACTTTCTCGTTCAGTACCTGCCTTCCAAGGCGTCACCGATCTGCGGCAATTCCATCTGCCAGGATCGCCGCTTTCTGGCGCGGCACATGCCGCGGCTGGAGGCCTATTTCCACTACCGCAACCTCGACGTGAGCACGCTGAAGGAACTGGTGAAGCGCTGGAAGCCGGAACTGGCCAAGGGCCTGACCAAACACGGCAAGCACGAGGCCCTCGCAGACATCTACGAGTCGATCGAAGAACTCAAGTACTACCGCGAGCACTTCATCCGGCTTTGATGGCCGGACCCGTCCGGTGTTATAGCGGCACCACCTTGCCCGGGTTCATCAGGTTTTCAGGGTCGAACAGGCGCTTGAGCTCGCGCATCACATCGACCGCCTCGCCCAGTTCCTCGCGCAGCCAGCCCTGCTTTCCGAGGCCGATGCCGTGCTCCCCGGTGCAGGTGCCCTCCATGGCGAGCGCGCGCTGCACCAGTCGCTTGTTGAAGGATTTCGCCAGATCCAGTTCCTCCGGTTTGTCCGGATCGACCAGGAAGATCAGGTGGAAATTGCCGTCGCCCACATGCCCGAGCAGCGGCACCGGGCACAAATAGTCCGCCACGTCCTTCATGGTTTCGGATACGCACTCCGCCAGCCGCGAAATCGGCACGCATACATCGGTCGAAATGCCGCGGCTGCCCGGCCTGAGCTGCAGGCAGGCGAAATAGGCGTTGTGGCGCGCCTCCCACAGCCTGGTGCGGTCCTCGGCCCTGGTCGCCCACTGGAAATCCATGCCGCCGTTCTCGCGCGCGATTTCCTGCACCATCTCGGCCTGCTCCACCACGCTCGCCTGCGTGCCGTGGAATTCGAAGAACAGCGTCGGCGCGACGCGATAATCGGTCTTGCTGTAGTTGTTGATGCAGCCGATCGCGGTCGCATCGACGATCTCGCAGCGCGCCACCGGCACGCCGGCCTGTATCGTCTGGATCACCGTCCTGGTGCAGCCGTCGACCGAGTCGAAGGCGCACACCGCCGCCGACATCGCCTCCTGCACCGCGTACAGTTTCACCGTGATCTCGGTGATGATGCCCAGCGTCCCTTCGGAACCGACGAACAGGCGCGTCAGATCGTAGCCCGCCGCGGATTTTTTCGCCCGCCGCGCGGTCCTGATGATGCGGCCGTCGGCGAGCACCAGCGTGAGCGAGATCACGTTTTCGCGCATGGTGCCGTAGCGCACCGCGTTGGTTCCGGAGGCGCGCGTGGCGGTCATGCCGCCGATGGTCGCATCGGCGCCGGGGTCGATCGGAAAGAACAGCCCGGTATGGCGGATATGCTCGTTCAGCTGCTTGCGCGTGACGCCGGCCTGCACTACCGCATCGAGGTCCGCTTCGTGCACCGCGAGCACCTTGTTCATCTGGCTCAGATCCAGGCACACGCCGCCGTTCACGGCGAGGATGTGGCCCTCGAGCGAAGTGCCGACGCCATACGGAATCATCGGTACGCCGTGGCGGCGGCAGATGTTGACCACGTCGCGCACCTCTTCCGTCGTCTGCGGGAATACCACGGCGTCGGGCGCCGCATAGGGGAAGTAGGATTCGTCCTTGCCGTGCTGGTCGCGGATGCCGCGTGCGGTGGTGGCGCGCTCGCCCAGCAATGCCTTGAGTTCATTGACCAATGTGGCGTTGAGTTCGCGCGGCTGGTTCATGGGGGCACCCCCGATGATGGGATGCCCGATTATAAGAGCAGTCGGGGCGGCCGGGCAAAGCAATTCAGCCTGCGCGGCCGCTTCCCGGCGCGGCGCGCGGCGCGCATTCGCCGGCGCCGGCCGAGGCAGGCGCAGCGGGGCGTTGCCACCTTGCCGGGATCGGGGTAGATTCGCCACCACCGCGGCGGCCCGGCCGTCAGTCGGCACTATCCCGTTTCAACCCCGCAAAGGAACGACATGACCGAATTCGACGCCGCCGCGCTCGACGCACAAACGCAGTACAAGCTGCTGATCGGGAGCATCACGCCGCGGCCGATCGCGCTGGTGACCACACTCGGCAGCAAGGGGCCGAACGCCGCGCCGTTCAGCTTCTTCAACGGCGTCGGCTCCGACCCGGCCATGCTCATGTTCGCGGTCGGCGATACCTCAGGCCACGCCAAGGACACCGTGGCGAACATCCGCGAGATTCCGGAGTTCGTGGTGCACATCGTGAGCGACGCGATCAAGGAGAAAATGAACGTGTGCGCGATCGAATATCCGCTCGGCGTAAACGAAATCGAGGAAGCGGGATTCACCGCGCTCGCATCGAAGAAGGTGCGCCCGCCGCGTATCGCCGAGTCGCCGATCGCATTCGAGTGCCGCCTGCTGCAGATGATCGAGCTCGGCCGCGTGCCTTACCATGTGGTAATCGGCGAGGTCGTGTACTTCCACTACCATGAGGGCATCGTCGATGAGCGCTTTCACGTCGATGTCGGCAGGGTCAACCCGATCGGCCGCCTTGCCGGCCGGGGTGGCTATACCCGCATTACCGACCGCTTCGAAATGCCGCGGCTCAAACTGGGCGGCGGTGTGATCGAGGGCTGATGCATCGCGCCGCCGGGCACAGTATCTCGATCCGGACGCCGGGATTACAATAATCGCATGGATACGGACAGCGAAACCGCCGACGCCGGCCTGGCGCAGGTGCGCGAATTGAAGAAGACTGCGTTCGCGCTGCGCGAGCAGCTGGAGCGCGCGCGCGGCGACACCGAAGACGCGGTGCGCCAGGCAATGTCCGGCGCAAACGCGGAGCTCGCACAGCTCAAGGCCACGGTGGTTGCGCTGCGCGATGAACTGCAGGAATGGCCGCTGCGGCGCGACGAGGCGGCGCGGCTGGCACAGGCGGCGAATCTGGAGGAGATCAAGCAGCTCAGGGTGAATGTGGCGGCGCTGCGCGATACGCTCGAGGCGGCGCGCCTGGCGCAGGAAGCGGCGGTGCGCCAGGCGATCATTGCGGCGCAGGACGAGATTGCGCAGCTGCGCGCGACCGCGGCGGCGCTGCGCGACGCGCTGGAGCAGGCGGGGTTTGCGAAACAAGCCGAAATCGCGGCCGCGCGGGCGCAGGATCACGCCGAGCTGCTGCAGCTTCAGGCAACGGTGCGCGCGCTGCGCGAGCAGTTGCAGGCGGCGCCGCTCGGGAAAAAGCAGCGGGAGCCATGAACCAACCCAAACCGGATACTGAAATCACGCGCCTGCGCGCGGCGCGCCGGCCAGCCAGGAAAAGCGCCAGCCCGGCGGTGCGCGGGCGGCTGAAGCTGGTCGAACTCCTGCTCGAGGTTTCGCGCCGGATGGCGGCGCACGACACGCTCGACGAGGTGCTGCGCACGCTGGTCGAGATGACCACGGCGGAACTCGACGCCGAGCGTGGCACGCTGTTCCTCAACGACGCGGAGACCAACGAGCTGTATTCGCGCGTGGCGCAGGGCAATATCAAGCACGAGATCCGCATCCTCAATTCGAGCGGCATCGCCGGCTACGTGTTCACCTCCGGCGAATCGGTATTGATCAAGGACGCGTATTCCGACCCGCGCTTCAACCGCTCCGTCGACGAGCAGACCGGTTTCGTCACGCGCAACATCCTGTGCACGCCGATCCGCACGGTAAAGGGTGAAATCATCGGCGTGGCGCAGACCCTGAACAAGAGGCGGGGCGACTTCTCCAAGCGCGACCTGGCGGTGCTCGAGGCGATGACCACGCAGGGCACGCTGGCGCTGCAGGGCGCGGTGTTCATCGAGCGCATGAAGGCGGTGCGCAAGCAGGAAATGGAGTTCGTCGATGTGGTGTCGGAGATGACCGCCGACATCAAGCTCGGCTCGCTGCTGCAAAAGGTGATGGGCGAGGCGACGCGCATGCTCAACGCCGAGCGCTCCACGCTGTTCCTCAACGACGAAAAGACCGGGGAGCTGTGGTCCGAGGTGGGGCAGGGGCTGGAATCGGTGCAGATCCGGCTGCCCAACCATCTGGGCATCGCAGGGGCGGTGTTTACCAGCAGCAAGGCGATCAACATACCCTACGCCTACGCCGACCTGCGCTTCAATCCGGCGTTCGACAAGAAGACGGGTTTCTTCACGCGCTCGATCCTGTGCGTGCCGATCGTCAACAAGCACGGCAAGACCATCGGCGTCACGCAGGTGCTGAACAAGCACGGCGGGCCGTTCACCGGCGAGGACGAGTCGCGGCTGCGCGCTTTTACCGCGCAGATTTCGATCGCGCTCGAGAACGCCAAGCTGTTCGCCGACGTGCACAACATGAAGAACTACAACGAGGCGATGCTGGAGTCGATGTCCAACGCCGTCCTTACGCTGGACGACGGCGGCAGGATCGCAACCTGCAACGCCGCCGGGCTGAAGATACTCAAAGTGCGGCCGGAGAACATCCTGCAGCTGCCGGTGGCGGAGTTCTTCGCCGGCGATAACGCCTGGGTGCTGGAGCGGCTGAAGCAGGTGGACGAATCCGGCGCCGCCGACATGCTCATGGATGCGGAGCTCACGGTCGAGGGCGAGAAGGTCTCTGCCAACGTCACCATCCTGCCGCTGTCGGGCATGGACAAGAAGCACCTGGGCTCGATGCTGCTGATCGAGGACATCAGCAGCGAGAAGCGCATGAAGTCGACCATGTCGCGTTACATGGACCCGGGCATCGCCGACCGGCTGGTGGCGAGCGGCGCCGATCTGCTCGGCGGCCAGAGCGTTCCGGCGACGGTGCTGTTCTCGGACATCCGCGGCTTCACCACGATCACCGAACAGCTCGGTGCACAGGGCACGGTGGCGCTGCTGAACGAATACTTCACCCTCATGGTCGACTGCATCCAGCACGAGGCCGGCATGCTCGACAAGTTCATCGGCGACGCCATCATGGCGGCGTTCGGCATACCGATCGCGCACGAGGACGACGCGGACCGGGCGGTGCGCGCTGCGATCGCCATGCTGCGCGAGCTCAAGAACTGGAACGCACAGCGCGTTGCCGAGGGCAAGATGCCGGTGGACATGGGCGTCGGCCTGAACACCGACATGGTGGTGTCGGGCAACATCGGCTCGAAGAAGCGCATGGATTTCACCATTATCGGCGACGGCGTGAACCTCGCCTCGCGCCTGGAGTCGGCGTGCAAGCAGTACGGCTCCCACATCCTGGTGAGCGAGTTTACCTACGCCAAGTTGCGCGGCACCTACCGCACGCGCGAAATGGACCTGGTGGTGGTGAAGGGCAAGACCCAGCCGGTCGCGATCTACGAAATTCTCGACTACCACACCGAGGAGACCTATCCGCAGCTGGTCGACGCGCTGGGCTGCTTCCGCGACGGGCTCGCGAAATACCGGCAGCGCAGGTGGAACGATGCGGTGAAGCAGTTTTCGCAGGTGCTGGAGATGAACCCGGCGGACAAGGCTGCGAGGCTCTATATCGAGCGCAGCCGCCACCTGGCCGAACAGCCGCCCGGCGACGACTGGAACGGCGCGTGGGTGATGGAGAGCAAGTAGGGGCCGACGGTGGGGTGAGCGGCGGGCGCCTGTGGAGCGTGCACCAGGAAGGCTTGCGCGGCATGAAGCGCGCCTTCGGCATCGAGGCTTGATTGCCTTAAGGGCTGCTCTGCGGTAGATTCCGATAGTCAGCAACAAGGAGAAATTCATGAATTCCCGGTTCAAGGCACTGTCGGGATGCGCGGTCGTGGCGGCGGCGCTTGCGGCGGCCGGATGCGCGCCCTCGGGCGCGAGTTACAGCAAGGATGTGCAGCCGATATTGGCGAAGAACTGCTCCGAATGCCACGCGCCCGGCAAGGAGGGATTTGTCGCGAGCGGGCTGGACACCACCAGTTATGAAAGCCTGATGCGGGGCGGCAAGTTCGGGCCGCTGATCAAGCCGGGCGATGCCTTGTCGAGTACGCTCAACGTGCTGGTGGAAGGGCGCGCGCACGCGTCGATCCGCATGCCGCACGGCCGGGCGAAGCTGCCGGACAAGGACATCGAGACGCTCAAGACCTGGGTGAACGAGGGCGCGAAGAACAACTAGGAGGCCATTTCAGCGTTACCGAAATGGCCCCGATTTAGGGGAGCATGAGGGGATGTCCCCCAAGGGGACTTTCTTCGGGCGTATCCCCTCATTTCGAAACGAACCCTGATCGGCGGATCAGCCCAGGGCGCCGGCGGCCCGCAGCGCGTCGATTTCCCGCGCGTCCATCCCGAGCATGTCGCCCAGCACCGCGGCGGTGTGCTCGCCCAGTGCCGGCGCGGGCGAGCGTATCGCGCCCGGCGTCGCGGACAGGCGCACCGGCACACCGACGACGCGCAGCTTCCCCGCGCGCGGATGGTCGATTTCGGCGATGGAGCCGCGCGCCTTGACCTGCGCATGCTCGACCACCTGCGCCAGGTTGTTGATCGCGCCCACCGGAATCCCGTTCTTGCTCAACAGCGCTTCCCACTCCTCGTAACTGCGGCTGAGGAAGACTTGCTGAAGCTTTTCGATCAGCGCCGCGCGGTTGCGGTTGCGATCGCCGTTGCTGCAAAAGCGCGGGTCGTCGGCGAGTTCGGCGCAGCCGATCACCGGGCAGAAGGTCTTCCACAGTTTTTCGCTGCCCACCGCCAGCGCCAGGTCGCGCGTTTTGGTCTGGAACGTCTGGTAAGGCAGCAGCGCCTTGTAGGCTGTTCCCATCGGCGCGGGGACTTCGCCGGTGGCGCAGTGGTTTGCAATCATGGTGCCGAGCAGCGCGAGCTGGCCTTCCATCATCGATACGTCTATCGCCTGCCCGATCCCGCTCTTTTCCTTGGCGCGCAGCGCGAGCAGGATGCCGAACGCGGCGTTCATCCCGGCGGTGAGGTCGGCGATGGAGACGCCGGCGCGCGCGCCGTGCCCGCCGGCCTCGCCGGTGACGCTGATCATGCCGCTCTCGGCCTGCAGTATCAGGTCCAGCGCCGGTCGGTCGCGGTAGGGGCCGTCCTGGCCGAAGCCTGAAATCGAGCAGTAGATGATGCCGGGGTTGCGCTTGCGCGCCGTTTCATAGTCCAGCCCCAGGCGCGCGAGCGCGCCGGCGCGGTAGTTCTCCAGCACCACGTCGCAGCGCTCGACCAGGCGCAGGAAAGTCTCCTTGCCCTCGGGGTTCTTCAGGTCGAGCACCATGCCCTGCTTGTTGCGGTGCAGGCTGACGAAGTAATCGGTCTCCCCGCCCGGCAGGGGTGTGCCCCAGGCGCGCGCGATGTCGCCCAGGCCGGGCGGTTCGATCTTGATCACCTGCGCGCCGTAATCGGCGAGCATGGTGGAACAGAACGGCCCGGCGAGCGCGTGGCTCAGGTCGAGCACCTTGACACCTTCCAGCGGGAATTGCATTGCGGTTCCGGTGAGATTGCGACAGGGCGCATTTTCTCATAGGAGGGCGGAGTTAAGCGCCCGTTTTGGTTCGATCTCGAATTTGCAGCCGCAGAAATGAAGAAGGCCGTCTGTATCAGACGGCCTTCTTTTCTTGCCAACTGCCGAGCGTCCGGGCTATCCCCGGAACCTGCCTGTCAGGGCGCTGTCCGGGAACCGTCAGCTCGGTACGATCAGGGAACGATCGTGACCGTATAGATCGCGTAGAAGTGCGCGAAATCGCGCCCGGTCGCGTCCTTCGCCCAGAGGTGCACGCCGTTGAAGCGGTCGGTGGCAACATACTTGCCAGTACTGTCGCAGTGCGTGTCGCCGCTTCCGCCGCTGCTGCAGGTAATCGTGCCGGTGCGGGCGGTGGACTTGACCCCCAACTTGTCGTTGAACGGGGATCGCGTCGTGGCTCCGGTCGGCAGGTAATTTCCGTATACCTGGATGCTGGTCGGTTCCAGCGCACCTGTCGGCACTACCCAGTCAAACTTGAGCTGCGCCGGGTCGGCCGGGTTTGCGGCGACATAGGTCCCCGCAGCAGTGGTAGTTACCGTCTGCTCCGACTTAACGCTGGCGTAGAACTCGTCGACCATGTTTGCCAGCGGCTGCGCTTTCAGCTCGGCGATGGTCATCGCGCGCGCGCGGGTTGTGAAGTACTGCGTCGCGTCGATCACCGTTGGAGCGCTCTTCAGATAATAATCGAATTTCCACTTGGCTTGCGCCGGGATCGCAAGGATTGCCGCGGAATCAAACCGATCCGGGGAGAAGAAGACGCCGGTATCGGCCAGGGCCGGATCGCCAGTGTTGCCGGTGTCGAGATATTGTCTTGCCAGACGCAGGAAGCTGGTGCCGGAAATCGTGGAATCGGATTTCACCAGGGGAAAATAGTTCGAACCCGAACTCGGCATCAAAACCAAGGTCTTACCCGAGGGCGAGGTGACGACGACTTTGGCGACGTCCGCAACGTCGGCCGTGGCGTTGACGGTCAGGTTGTAGCCAGTGCTGTAATAGTCTGCGGCCGGCTGATTGATGAAGTTGCGCAACTGCTGATAGGCGTTCACATCACCATTGTATTTGTACTGGTTGCCGATCAGCTTGAGCTTGCCGCCTTCAGTTCTGACCACGGCGGTAGAGTAGGTCACGGCGTCCAGGCTGCTCAATGAACGAAACGCGATCACCAGATCGCCGTTGGCGCGGGTGAAGTCATAGCTACCGTTGTCGAATCTGATCCCCTTGGTGTCTGGTAGGTTGATCCCGCTGAAAATGCTGGACCAGGCGCCTGCTGCGCTGACGATCGCGCCGCCGCTCTTGAAGTTGGCGGGGTCGTCGCCGGAGAAAATTGTTCTGCATGCAGGCGCGACGATGTCGGCGGCAGTCTTACCGCCGGAGGCGATGCGATCGGCAAGCGGCACGGCATAGCAAGCCTGTATGCGCTGTAGCAGGTCGGCGATCAGGGCGGCGTTGCCGCTGGCGACCAAGTCGGTGGCCACCACTGTCGGGAGTGTCGCTGCGGGCGCCGTGACGCCGGTACCGCCACTGAATGCGATTACCACGGGCTGCTCGCCCTCGGCTTGTTTTTGCTTCACCGACACTTCGATGTTGACGGTCTTGTCGCTCGAGGGCGTGATGCTGATCGACAGGGAATCGAGCATCTTGTCCGCGCCGGTGCCGGCGGTAACGGCCACCTGGATATTGCCGTTCAAGGGATTGGTGCTGTCGCCGACCGCATCCATCAGCGGCTGGATCAGTTTGACGACCTCGGCGACGCTGGCGGTGATCTTCGCCAGGTCGAGCAGCGTCGGGTCGGCCAGGAACTCAGCGGCCAGCTTGGTCGGGTCGCCCGAGCTCGACAGGCGCGAGGCGATCAGGTTGGTGACCGGAGTGACATTGGCCGTGCTGTCCTTGGCTTCGGCGACGACGCTGACCAGGCTGATGTCAGCGCGGACCGCCTGCACTACGAAGGGCGGCTTGGCGGTGAGCGGCAAAATAATGGAGTAGCTGCCGTCTGCGGCGGTGACGATCGCGGGATCGCCGGCGGCGGGGTAGGTCTTGCCGTCGCTGCCGGTGATGGTGATGGTCGCCCCATCCAGGGCTGCGCCGGTGGCAGCGGTGCCTGCGACGGTGAAGGTGGTGGGTGCGACTACAACAGGTGCGGCGGCGGGAGCGGTGCTATCACTGCCGCAGCCAGCCAACACCCCGACCAGCAATAGGCTAGCCGCAATCTTCGATATCAACGAATAATTCAATTGTTACTCCCTCAGTTTTAGTTTTGCGTAATTGATTTGGCGCAGCACGGACACTACCTGGACATCAGGCAGAACGCGTCAGCAAAATGGATGAACGCGGCAACTCAATGATCATCAACCGGCCCAGCGACCCATTTGCGGCGCGGAACCGCTTGGGCGCGACTATGTGGCCAGGGTTCCTTGCGGGCAATACCCAGAATTGGGCACGCGGCGAGCGCGCGCGGAAATCGTGCACATTTAGCTGGATTTGGCTGCGGCTGATGTGATAGCTTCGGCCATCTCATTATTTGGATTTTGGCGCTAAGGCCGGAATGTCCATGAATCGATCGCCGACCATGCCTCTGTCCGTGGCGATCGTCGAGGACGAGGACGACACGCGTGCCTGGCTGGCCGCCTCTGTCGTGGCGCATACGGAATTGCACCTGGCCGCCGAGTACGCCTCGGGGCGTGAAGCCTTGGCCGGGCTGGCGCAGGCGGCGCCGGACGTGCTGCTGGTCGATCTGGGCCTGCAGGACATGTCCGGGCTCGAGGTCATCCGCTTTGTCGCTGCCCGCTATTCGGACTGCAACATCCTGGTGGTCAGCATCTTCGGCGACGAAGAGCACGTGCTGCCCGCGCTCGAAGCTGGGGCGCGCGGCTTTCTGCTCAAGGGCGCCCTGACACGCGATATCACGCTCGACATTCGCGAACTGAGCAACGGCGGCTCACCGCTGTCGCCGATCATTGCGCGCCAGGTGTTGAAGCGCCTGCGACCTGCGCCGGATACGGGCGCCGGCGTGGCCAGTGACACCTCAGACGGATTGACCTCGCGCGAGGTCGAGATACTGCGCATGATCGCGCGCGGGTTCTCCTATGCCGAAACTGCCGAGCTGCTGGGGATTTCGGTGCAGACGGTGCATACACACCTCAAGCGCATTTATCGCAAGCTCGCAGTCCACTCGAAGACCGAGGCGGTGTTCGAGGCCGATCAACGCAATTTGCTCTAGAAATCTGCTCCAAGATGAGCGAGACAGCGCTTGATCCAGGGAAACATGAGGCGATGTGTCCGCTGGCCCCACCGCCAAGCCTGATCAAAGCGGTTGCTTGCGCATGACCCAAACGATGCGTCGCCTCGCGGTCGCCTTGGCCCTGCTGTCCGCAATTGCTGCCGCCAGCGGCGCAACGCCCGCGCTGCGGCCCATGTCCATCGAGCGCGCCGAGTTTGTGCTGAGCGACGCCCAGCACCCGCCCGCGGACAGTGCGCCATGGCAGCCAATCGCGCTGCCCGACAACTGGCATGTCAGCCGTCCGGGGTTCAGCGGTGCGCTGTGGTACCGGCTTCACTTCTTTGTGGCGTCGGAAATCGTGCGCACGCACACGCTGTATTTGCCGCGCAACAGCGCTGCCGAGTTTGACTTCTACGTCAACGGCAATCTGGCCGGGATCAGCCGCGGCTATGGGGACCCGCGCCTGACCGAGCTGCAGCGGCCGATCCTGCTTACGGTGGCGTCGGCCTTGCTGCGCCCCGGTGACAACGTCCTACAGATTCGCGCAGTCGGCAGTTCCGAGCACCGCAACGGTCTGTCGCGCTTGACCATCGGACCGGGCTTGCTGGTGCGCTCGCACTATTACGAGCCGCGCTTCGACCTGCAAATTACCAGCATCGCGATGTTCGGCGCGGCCCTGCTGGTGGCCGGCCTGCTTGCCTTGTCCGTGTGGTGGGCCGAACGCCGCGAGCCGGAACTGTTGTGGTTCGGCGTGACCGCGCTCGCCTGGGCGGTATCGGCCTATTTGCTGGTGTGGCCGCCGAGCGTCGACAATCCTCAGGTCCGGCAATTGTTGTTGTTCACGATGCAGCACCTCTACGTGGTACCGCTGACGGTGCTGTGCCTGCGTATAGGTAGCGCACGCTATCGCCGGCTGGAGACGGCGCTGTGGTGCGCCTTTGCTGCGACCTGCGTCGCGGCGGGGCTATTGAGCTTCGCCCGCTACCCGGTGCTCGCGCAGTCGGTGTCGGTGGCGAAGCTCTGCCTGACCATCGCGGCGCTTGCCTGGCTGGTTCGCGTCGGCATCCGCGAGCACCGCTGGCCGCTTTACTCCCTCGGTCTTGCGCTGGTGATGGTCATCGTGCTCTCCGGCTACGACTGGGCGCGCTGGATGGGGTATGCCGATTTCGACAATCTGTGGCTTCAACATTTTGCGATGCCGTTCCTGATCCTCGCACTGGGCGCAACCGGGCTGGAGCGGCACCTGACGATGTCGCGCGCACTGGAGAGCTCGAAACGGGAACTGGAGCAGCGCGTGGCCGAGAAAGTGGGCGAAGTCGAGCAGACCTACCGGCAAATGCAGGACGTCCTGCACGAGCAGGCGGTACTGCGCGAGCGTCAGCGCATCATGGCCGACATGCATGACGGGCTCGGATCTTCGCTGATCGGGCTGTTGAGCCAGGTGCACGGCCGCAGTACGGATCTGCCCCAGATCGAGCAGCGTCTCAACGACATGCTGACCGACCTCAGGGCTATCGTCGATTCGCTGCAGCCGGTCGAGGGCGACCTGGGGGTGGTGCTGGGGAACATTCGCTATCGCATGTCCAAGGTGATCGAGGACTCGGGCGTGAGGTTCAATTGGCGCGTAGAAGCCCTGCCACCGCTTGCGGATCTGACGCCGGACAAGGTGCTCTCGATCCAGCGGATCGTGCTGGAGGCGCTAAGCAATGCGCTGGGTCATGCCATGGCTTCCAGCGTGACGGTGTCGGCAAGTCTGGCGCAGCAGCGCCACGCAATCGTCATCGTCGTCGCCGACGATGGCGTCGGTTTCGATCCGGCGGCCACGAAGCGCGGGCACGGCCTGCGCAATATGCGCAGCCGCGCGCAGCGCATCGGTGCCAGGATCGATGTCGATTCCGCGCCCGGCCGCGGCGCGCGCGTGACCCTGGAACTTCCTGGTGTGGAAGATCCGCCGCACGCGTTCGAGCTGCCCGAACGCCGGCGCGAATCGCCGGCGGTGGTGATAAAATAAAATCCATCGCATCGGGCTTACACATGCGTGTGGCAACGCACCCGGGTCCATGCGGTCGCCGCGGCGGCGTTCGCCTCAGATAGTCCGAGCGTTAATTCAATGCACCTGCACCTCGATCCCGTCGGCGGCATCGCCGGCGACATGTTCATCGCCGCACTGCTTGATGCGTTTCCGCGGCTCGCTCCGGGGCTCGACGCCGCGCTTGGAAAGCTAGGCCTGCCAGCCGGGGCAAGCTGTGCCGTACTCCCGCACCATGACGGCGTTCTGAGCGGACGGCGCTTCGAACTCAGCCTTCCCGAGGGCGGCGCGCCCGCGCAGCATCGGCACGCGCATGTCGGCCTCGCGGCAATCCGCACCGCGATCGCCGCGATGGGCCTGGACGCGACAGTCGCCGCTCGCGCCTCGGCCATCTTCGCGGTGCTGGCCGAGGCCGAAGCCGCGGTGCACGGCGTCAGCGTAGACGAAGTCGAATTTCACGAAGTCGGCGCGCTGGATTCCATCGCGGACATAGTCGGAGCGGCCTGGATCATCGAGGCGCTCGCACCCGCGACCTGGTCGGTCGGCGCGCTGCCGCTGGGTTCGGGGCGCGTGCACAGTGCGCACGGCCTGCTGCCGGTGCCGGCGCCTGCCGTGGTCAAACTGCTGCAAGGCTTCGCCTTCTTCGACGATGGATTGCCCGGAGAGCGCGTCACGCCGACCGGCGCCGCAATACTGCGCCAGCTCGACTGCGCCTCGGCCATGGCGCCGGGGGGCGCGCGGCTCGCAGCCTCCGGCATGGGATTCGGCGCGCGCACGCTGCCCGGGATCGCGAATGTTTTGCGCCTGCTCGCGTTCGAGGCCATGGTTGCGCCGGACGCAGATGAAGTCGCGCTGCTCGCTTTCGAAGTCGATGACCAGACGCCCGAGGATCTTGCGCTCGGCCTGGACCGGCTGCGCGCCTGCGACGGCGTGCTCGATGTGTTGCAGAGCCCGGTGTTCGGCAAGAAGGGCCGCATGGCGGCGCAGGTGCAGCTGCTGGCCGAACCACAGCATCTTGCGGCCGCCATTGCTGCCTGTTTCGTCGAGACTACGACGCTGGGTGTGCGTCACCAGCTGATTGCGCGCAGCGTGCTCGCGCGCAGTGAGACCACGGTCGGCGCGGCCGGCGCGCAGCTGCGGGTCAAGATCGCGCGGCGCCCCGGCGGCGCTTCGAGCGCAAAAGCCGAAAGCGAGGACCTGCGCGGCGCCGGCGGGCGCAGCGAGCGCGAAACGCTGCGCCGCGACAGCGAAGCCGCGGCGCTGAAGCGGGAAACCGGACATGCAAAATGACACCACCCCGGGCACGCTGCGCGAAGTCCTGCCTGGCGCAGCACCATGAGCGTGCCTGAGGTGCGCCCGGACATCGCCCGGCGCGAGCGCATCGGGCTGGACGAGGCGATTTTTTGCGCCGGCAAGAGCGTCGGCCAGATCGAAGCCATCCTGCACGAGGCGCGCGCGCGCGGCGCCGGCCTGCTGCTCACGCGCCTTTCGCCGGAGCAGCTGACCGCCCTTTCCGCCGATGCGCGCGCAGCGCTCGACTACGACGCGCTGTCGCGCAGCGCGTTCTTCGATGCGCCGCACACGCACGCGGGCACCGGTGCACGGCACGCGCAGGTCGCCATCCTTTCCGCGGGCACGTCGGATTTGCCCGCAGCGCGCGAAGCGCAGCGCACACTTGCCTGGCACGGCGAGCCGGCCGCGGAATTCCACGACATCGGCGTTGCCGGGCTGTGGCGCCTGACCGACAGGCTCGATGAAATCCGCCGCCACCCGGTGCTGATCGTTGCGGCGGGCATGGATGCGGCGCTGGCGAGCGTGGTCGGCGGGCTGGTGCGCGGCTGTGTGATCGGACTGCCGACCTCGGTCGGCTACGGCGTCGCCAGCGGCGGGCGCGTCGCGCTCGACGCGATGCTGGCAAGCTGCGCGCCGGGCCTGGCGGTGGTCAACATCGACAACGGCTACGGCGCCGCCTGCATCGCGCTGCGCATGCTGCGCGCGTGTGCGCCAACCGGCTGAGCCAGCGAACGGGGAGAACGCGCCATGCACATCGATCTCAGATACGGCAAGGGAAACTATCGCCTCGAGCTCGATCCGGGCTGGGACGTGAGCGTCATCAGGAAGCCCGCGATGCCGCTGCTCGCGGATCCGGCAGGCGCGCTGCGCGCGGCGCTCGCCGCACCGGTGGGCGCGCGGCCGCTGGCGGAGGAAGCGCGCGGCGCGACGAGCGCGTGCATCCTGGTGTGCGACATCACGCGCCCGGTGCCTAACGGCTTGTTCCTGCCGCTGCTGGTGCGCGAACTGCTGCAGGCGGGCGTGCCCGCCGCCGGCATCACCATCCTCGTCGCAACCGGCCTGCACCGGCCCAACGAAGGCGATGAGCTGGCCGAGCTGGTCGGCGACCCCTGGGTGATGCAGACGGTGAAGGTGGAGAATCACTACGCGCGCAATGACGCCGATCACGTCGACCTGGGCGCGACCGCGCGCGGCACGCCGGTGAAGCTGGACCGGCGCTTCGTCGAGGCCGATGTGCGCATCGCCACCGGCCTGGTTGAGCCGCATTTCATGGCGGGCTATTCGGGCGGGCGCAAGGTGATCGCGCCCGGCGTCGCGCACAGGGACACCATCACCACCTTCCACAGCGCGCGCTTCATGGCGCATCCGCGCGCCGCCAACTGCGTGCTCGAAGGCAATCCCCTGCACGAGGAGCAGCTCGAGATCATGCGCATGCTCGGGGGCGCGCTGGCGCTGAACACGGTCATCGACGAGCATCGGCAGCTGTCCTTCGTCAATTTCGGCGAGGTGGTCGAGAGCCATCTGCTCGCGGTGGAGTTCATCCGCCGCTACGCGGTGGTGCCGATCGGGCGCAAGTTCGCCACCGTCGTCACCAGCGCCGCCGGCTATCCGCTGGACAAGACCTATTACCAGACGGTCAAGGGCATGGTCGCGCCGATCGACATCCTCGCCCCCGGCGGCGATCTGCTGATCGTGTCCGAGTGCGCCGAAGGCATGGGCTCGGCCGAGTACGTCGAAGCGCAACAGCGCCTGCTCGGCCTGGGCGTCGACGGTTTCATGGCCGACATCAGCGCCAAGCGCCATGCCGACGTCGACGAGTGGCAGACGCAGATGCAGCTGAAGCCGATGCGCGCCGGGACGGTGCATCTATACAGCGAAAGCCTGGCCGCAGAAGCATGGGGCCTCACCGGGGTGCAAAAGATGGATTCGGTGCCCGCAGCCATACGCGAGAGCGTGCGCCGCAGCGGCGACGCGCATATCGCGGTGATTCCCGAGGGGCCTTACGTCGTGCCGGAGTTCCACCCGAACGCTTGAGTCCCGGCGTACGGCGCGGGCGCTGGCCGGCGATATTCAGCAGCAGGACTGGTGACGCTCGCGGCAAATCGCGAGCACCTCGTCCGGGTCGCGCCGCCACCAGTTATTGGCCGAGAAGATTTCCACTTCGTGAAAACCGCGGTAGCCGGCGGCCTCGACCCAGGAGCGGATGAGGGGAATGTCGATCACGCCATCGCCCATCATGCCGCGATCGAGCAGCAGGTCGCCGGTCGGCACCAGCCAGTCGCAGATATGGAAAGCCAGCAGGCGCTTGTCGCCGGCGCGCTCGATTTCGGCTTTCAGCCGCGGATCCCACCAGACATGATAGACATCCACCGCCAGCCCCAGGCCTTCGCCCAGCTCGTTGCATAGATCGTTGGCCTGGGCCAGGGTGTTGACGCAGGCGCGGTCGGCGGCATACATCGGGTGCAGGGCCTCGATCGCGAGCGGCACGCCGCAGGCGCGCGCGTGATCGAGTACCGCGCCGATGCCGTCGCGCACCTGCTCGCGCGCCCCGGCGATGTCCTTCGATCCGGGCGGTATGCCGCCGACGACCAGCACCAGGCAACGCGCTTCCAGGATGGCGGCGTCCTCGATCGCGCGCAGATTGTCTTCGATCGCCGCCTGGCGGCCGCGCCGGTCTGTGGCCGGGAACATGCCGCCGCGGCACAGGCCGGTGACCGTGAGGCCGTGCGAGCGCATCATTTTCGCCGCTTCCTTTGCGCCGAGCTCGGCCAGCTTGTCGCGCCAGGGCGAGATGCCGCGGATGCCGTGGCGCGCGCAGCCTTCGATCATCTGGCGCAGGCTCCATTTCTCGCGCACCGTCGCGGTGTTCAGCGACAGCAGCTCCGGATCGGGCGACTGGTGCATGCGCTTCAGCTTATGCCGTGCACTGCAAGCAGGGACTTCATGCGCGCGCAGGCGAGCTCCGGGTCGCGCAGCAGCCCTGCGCCATCGGCAAGCCGGAACAGCTCGGCCAGATGCAGGATGGAGCGCGCGCTCTGCTGTCCGCCGACCATGACGAAATGGTCCTGATGGCCGTTGAGCCAGCTCATGCACACCACGCCGGTCTTGTAGTAGCGCGTCGGCGCGCCGAAAATGTGGCGCGACAGCGGCACCGTCGGCGCGAGTATTTCGTGGAACAGCCTGCGATCGTCTTTCGCCAGCGCGGTCAGCGCGGCTGATGCCGCCGGCGCGATCGCATCGAATATCCCCAGCAGCGCGTCGGAATGACCCGCGCCATCGCCCTCGATCAGCTCGGCGTAGTTGAAGTCATCGCCGGTGTACATGCGCACGCCCGGAGGCAGGCGCCGGCGCATGGCGATTTCCTTGCCCTTGTCGAGCAGCGATATCTTCACGCCGTCGACTTTGGCGGCATTGCGGGCAATTACCTCCAGCGCGACCTCCATCGCCAGGTGGTGGTCCGCGTGGCCCCAGTAGCCGGCCAGCGCCGGATCGAACATTTCCCCCAGCCAGTGGATGATCACCGGCTGCTTTACCTGGCCGAGAATGCGCGCGTACACCCGGTGATAGTCCTCAGACGATCTGGCCGCGCGCGCAAGCGCCCGGCTGGCCATGAGTATGATGCGTCCGCCCAGCGCTTCGATCGCCGCGATCTGCTCCTCGTAGGCGCCGATCACCGCGTCCACGCTCGCGGCCGCGTCGGCGGCGAGATGGTCGGTGCCCGCGCCGCTCGCAAGCAGCGCGCCGCTGAAGTCGCGGCTCGCGTCGATCGAACGGCGGATCAGCTCGAGCGAAGTCGGCCAGTCCAGACCCATGCCGCGCTGCGCCGTGTCCATGGCCTCGGCCACGCCCAGCCCCAGGCCCCACAGCGTGCGGCGGTAGGCGATGGTCGCATCCCAGTCGATGGCGCAGCCCTGCCACGGATCGACCGGCGCCAGCGGATCGGCGACGACGTGGGCGGCGGAATAGGCGACGCGGCTGAACGCGCCGGCAGCTTTGCGCGGAAAATTGCGCGGCACGGAAAGCTTGTAGTGTTCCAGCCGTCCGCCCGCCGATGGCAGCTTGATGCCCAGGCTCAGTTTTTCGGGAGCATTCAACATGCGCCTCACGCTTCGAGTTTCGGCACGTCGACCCAGCGCCGCTCGGCCCAGCTCTTGAGCGCGCAGTCCACCAGCTGCACCCCTTTCGCGCCTTCGAGCAGGTTCCATTTGAACGGCGTGCCCTCGTACAGATGGCGGATGAACAGTTCCCACTCGGCCTTGAACGCATTGTCGTAGGCGACGTTGCTCGGCACCTCCTGCCAAGTGCCGAAGAAATCGATGCTCTGCGGCACGTCGGGATTCCATACCGGCTTGGGCGTGTTCACACGCGCCTGGCTGAAGCAGCGCTGCAGGCCGGCCACCGCCGAGCCGTGCGTGCCGTCGACCTGGAACGTCACCAGGTCGTCGCGGCGCACGCGCACGTCCCAGGAGCTGTTGATGTGCGCGATCACGCCGCCCTCGAGCTCGAAGGTCGCATAGGCGGCGTCATCGGCGCTGGCCCGGTACTTGCGGCCTGCCTCGTCCCAGCGCTCGGGAATGTGCGTCGCACCCAGGCAACTGACGCTCTTCACCTCGCCGAACAGGTTGTCGAGCACATAACGCCAGTGGCACAGCATGTCGAGGATGATGCCGCCGCCGTCTTCCTTGCGGTAATTCCAGCTCGGGCGCTGCGCCGCCTGCCAGTCGCCCTCGAATACCCAGTAGCCGAACTCGCCGCGCAGCGACAGTATCCTGCCGAAGAAGCCGGCATCGCGCAGCATCTTCAGCTTCAGCAGGCCGGGTAGCCACAGCTTGTCCTGCACCACGCCGTGCCTGATGCCGGCTTTCTTCGCCGCGCGATAGAGGTCGAGCGCTTCGGCCAGCCCTGTCGCCACCGGCTTCTCGCAATAGATGTCCTTGCCCGCGGCGATCGCCTGTTTGAGGATGGCCGCGGGCAAGGACATCTATTG
>JAAOZY010000169.1 GCA_012274205.1 Betaproteobacteria bacterium | reverse complement strand
GTGCCCACCATCGCCTACATGGTGCCGCGCGCGGCCTGGCGCGACGCCACCGCGCGCATCAAGGCGGCGGTGTCGATACCGGTGGTCGCCACCAACCGCATCAACACGCCGGCGCTCGCCGAGGAGCTGCTCGAGCAGGGCGTGGCCGACCTGGTGTCGCTGGCGCGCCCGCTGCTCGCCGATGCCGAGTTCGCGCTCAAGGCCGAACAGGGGCGCGCGGATGAAATCAACACCTGCATCGCCTGCAACCAGGCCTGCCTGGATTTCCTGTTCCGCAACAAGACGGCAAGCTGCCTGCTCAATCCGCGCGCTTGCAACGAGACCCGTTACCCGAAGGTCAGAGCGCTGCGCGCCAAGCGCGTCGCCGTGGTCGGCGCCGGCGCCGCCGGCCTGTCCTGCGCGCTCACCGCGTCCGAGCGCGGCCATGAGGTCACCCTGTATGAAGCGCAGGCCGACATCGGCGGCCAGCTGAATCTCGCCAAGCAGGTGCCGGGCAAGGAATTCACCGAGACCCTGCGCTATTTCCGCGCCCGCCTCGCCAGCAGCAGCGTGCGGCTGAAAACCGGCCGGCGCGCCGGCGCCGGAGAGCTGGCGCGCGGCGGCTACGACGCGGTGGTGCTCGCGAGCGGCGTGCGCCCGCGCCTGCCCGATATTCCCGGCATCGATCATCCCAAGGTGCTGCGCTATGACGAAGTGCTGTCGGGCGCGAAAATGCCGGGCGCGCGCGTCGCCATCATCGGCGCCGGCGGCATCGGCTTCGACGTGGCCGAATTCCTGAGCGAGCCGGCGAACGGCAGCAATACGCATACGCCGGCCTTCCTCGCCGCCTGGGGCGTGGACCCGCAGGGCATGGGCGACGGCGGCCTGGCCGCGCCGCGGCCGGAGCGCTCGCCGCGCTCCGTCGTCATGCTGCAGCGGAAATCCACGTCGCCGGGCAAGAGCCTGGGCGCGACCACCGGCTGGGCGCTGCGCATGGAGCTCGCGCGCCGCGGCGTTCCGGTGCTCAGCGGCGTCAGCTATCAGCGCATAGACGATGCCGGGCTGCACATCGTGCACGAAGGACAGCCGAAGCTGCTGGCAGTCGACCACATCGTGCTCTGCGCCGGGCAGGAACCGGAAAACACGCTGCAGGCCGAACTCGCGGCGCGGGGCATCGAGGCGGTGGCCATCGGCGGCGCCGAGCGCGCCGAAGAGATCGACGCCCTGCGGGCGATCGAGCAGGGCATGCAAGTTGCCTACGCGCTGTAGCGCGGGCGCCGCGCAGACCGCGCACACACAATCAGTCCAGAGGAAGCACGCTCATGGCCCTACGCATCAGCCTTTACGCCATCGCCGCCCTGCTGCTGGGCGCGCATTTCCTGCGCGCCGGCAACTTTCTCATGGTCGCCGTATGCGTCGCCTCACCACTGCTGTTCTTCTATCACCGGCGCTGGAGCCTGATCGCGCTGCAGCTGCTCGCCTGCTGCGCCAGCGCCACCTGGATCGCGGTGGCGATCGACCTGGTGCAGATGCGCGAGCAGCTGGGGCAGCGCTGGACCGCGGCTGCGATCATCCTCGGCTCGGTCGCGCTGTTGACGCTGGTGGCGGGGCTGCTGCTGAATTCGCGCAAGATCAGCGCGCGCTATCCCTACCGGGGAACCGGCGAAAGCGGACCCTAGCGCTTATTAAAAAATGAGGGGATATCTCCCCTCATGCTTCCCTGGTCAGGAGCCATTTCGGTAATTCTGAAATGGCCATTTAGACCAACGGCGGCAGCGTGTCGGGGTCGTCCTGCCAGGTGGTCGACGGCCGCGGCGTCATTGCGACCCACTTGTCCAGCGCCGCGACATGCTCGGCTTCCTCGCTGGCGAACTCCCGCGCCAGGCGCCGCACCTCGGCGTCGCTCGATTTGTCCGCCACCGTGCGATAGAACTCCAGCGCGCGCAGTTCATTGGCGCGTGCGTATTTCAGCGCATTGTAGGATTCCATCATGTAGTCGAAGCCCTCCTCGCCGCCCACCTCCGGTGGCGAGCGCCAGCGGTACTCCCAGGACCTGAGCTGCGGCAGCGTGATCGATCCGACTCTGAGTTTGATGGCGTCCCAGTGCAGCTGCGAAAACCGCGTCATGCTGCGAAACACCGAAGCCACGGCGTCGTTGCGGTGCGCCTCCATCATGTCGGCCAGCTCCAGATAGCGTTCCGCCGCCTCCTGCTCCAGTGCCACCGCATGGGCCAGAAATTCGGGTAATGCCAGGTCCATATCGACTCCCGCGCGCACCGGCGCCGCATTCGGCGCCCATCGCGCCATTGTAGGAGATCGGCCGGCGCGCAGCAGGATTGAAGTCCGGTACAATTCCGGCATGCATCGAGTACCCGCAGGCGGCGCGCGCGCCATCGGACTGGCCGCCGCCGCGATCGCCGCGGCGGCATTTTCCTTTCCCGCGCGCGCCCACGAACTGTGCGCTCCCCTGGCCCGGTGGACCGTGCCCGGCAGCGGACGCATAGCCGCGCCGGAGATCCTTGCGCGCGCGGCAAATGCGCAGGTGGTGCTGCTCGGCGAAACCCACGACAACGCCGACCATCATCGCTGGGAACTGCAGACGGTGGCGGCGCTCGCCGGCCTGCACCCGAACCTGGCCCTGGGCTTCGAAATGTTCCCGCGCCGGGTGCAGCCCGCGCTCGACCGCTGGATCGCCGGCGAATTGAACGAGGCGGAATTCCTCAAAGCCGCCGACTGGTCCAACGTATGGGGCTACGATGCCGCCTACTATCTGCCGCTGTTCCAATTCGCGCGCCTGAACCATGTACCGATGATCGCGCTCAATGTCGAGCGCAATTTCCCGCACGCGGTGCGTGCCAAAGGCCTTGCATCGGTGCCCGAAGCCCGGCGCGAAGGCGTCTCCGCTCCGGCTGCGGCGGGCGAAGCCTATCTGGTGCGCCTGTTCCGCGCCTATTCGCAGCACCCCGACGAAAAGGGTGCAGCGCCGGCGCGCAGTGATCCGGCGTTTCTGCGCTTCGTCGAAGCACAGCTGGTCTGGGACCGCGCCATGGCGCAGGCGCTCGCCGCTGCCGCGCTGCGCGACCCGAACGCGCTGGTGGTCGGCATCATGGGCAGCCAGCATGTCGCACACGGCGACGGCGTGCCGCACCAGCTCGACAGCCTGGGCATCAAGCGCATCACCACGCTGCTGCCGTGGAGCGCCGACGCCGACTGCGGCGGCTTCACCGCGGACCTGGCCAGCGCCGTGTTCGGCCTGCCGCTCGAGCAGAGCGAGCCTGCGGCGCCGCCGGCGCCGCTGCTGGGCATACAGATCGAAACCATACCCGCCGGCGTGCGCGTCGTCGCAGTGAGCCCGGGCAGCATCGCCGAGCGCTCCGGCCTGCAGGCTGGGGACGTACTCACTGAAGCCGCGGGCACGACGGTGAAGACCGCGGCCGAACTCAAGGCCATCGTCGTGCGCACCGCGCCCGGCACCTGGCTGCCGCTCCGAGCCATGCGCAAGGACGCGCCGATCGAGCGGACGGCCAAATTTCCCCCGGCAAAATGAGCCTCGCAGTACGGCTGGCCACTTTGCTCTTCGCACTGGGCCTGCCCGCAGCAGCCCATTGCAGCGCAGCCGAAGCGCCCGAAGCGCCCGCCGCACCCGCGTGGCACAGAATGCGCGTACGCATCGAGCCGCAGACGCAGCAGCTCTCCGCGCAGGACGTCATCAGCTTCGCCGCGCCGCGCGCGGTGACGCTGCTGCTGTCCTCGCGCTTTCGCATAGCATCGCTCAGCGTCGACAACAGCCGCGTCGAGCGTGCGCCCAAGCTGGTCGGCGGTTTTCAGCACATTACGCTGCGCAAAGCGCGCCGCATCGAAATCGCCTGGAGCGGCAAGCTCGCGCCGCTCGACCGCAGCCTCGAGCATGGCGACACGCTCGCCTACAACACGCCTGCGAGCGGCAGGGACGGCACGTTTCTGTCCTCCGGCTCGGGCTGGTATCCGGCCGTGGACGGCGCGCTGGAGCGCTACAGCATCGAACTCAACCTGCCGGCGGACCAGCGCGGTCTGGTGCCGGGCCGGCTGCTCGAGGAGCGCGAGGCGAACGGCCGCAGCATCGCGCGCTTCGAGTTCGCGCATCCGGCCGAAGGCATTTCGCTGATGGCCGGCCCCTACCGCGTCGAGGAACGGCGCGTGCGCAGCGCCGCCGGCAGCGAGCTGCGGCTGCGCACCTATTTCCATGCGGAGATCGCCGATCTCGCCCCTGCCTATCTCGATTCGATCAAAGGCTACATCGATCTGTACGAACGCTGGATCGGCCCCTACCCGTTCACCGAATTCAGCGTGGTTTCCAGCCCCACGCCCACGGGATTCGGCCTGCCCACGCTTACCTATCTGGGCGTGGACGTGCTGCGCCTGCCCTTCATTCGCACGACATCGCTCGGGCACGAAATCCTGCACAACTGGTGGGGCAACGGCATCTACCCCGATTACGCGCGCGGCAACTGGTCCGAGGGCCTCACCACCTTCATGGCCGACTACGCCTACCGCGAGCGCGACAGCGCCGAAGCGGCGCGCGCCGCGCGCCTCGCCTGGCTGCGCGACTTTGCGGCGATGCCGCGCAAAGACGATACGCCGCTCGCGCGCTTCACCTCGCGCACCCACGG
>JAAOZY010000029.1 GCA_012274205.1 Betaproteobacteria bacterium | reverse complement strand
CTCTGGAAACAAGCACATGAACAAGAAACTCGGCATCGCAATCGCTTCGGCATTTCTCGCCGCAAGCTCCGTTTCATTCGCCATTGCACAAACAGCCCCCAGCCAGGACTCCCGCCCTGCGGCCGGCGCCGAACGCCGTCATGAGCAGCGCGCGTTTGCGCGGCCCACAGAGCGCGTCGAAGCGCGCCTTGCTTACCTGAAGACAGCGCTGAAAATCACCGGCGCGCAGCAGCCGCAGTGGGACGCCTACGCCGGCCAGGTGCGCAACGACGCGCAGCAGATGGAGCAGCGCTTCAAGTCGTGGCGCAAGAGCGAGCCGGGGCGCGCAGAACACAAGCGGGCCAGCGCGATCGAACGCCTCGAACGGGCGCAGTCATTCCACGCCGACGCCGTTACCCGCATCAACGGGATATTGAGCGTGGAGAAGCCGCTCTATGCAGTCCTGTCGCCGGAGCAGAAGAAAGTCGCCGACGAAGTGCTGAATCCGCGGCCTCATTTCAGGGGCGGGCCGTCGAGGCACGAACGCGGCGGACGCGGCCGGGGTTAACAGCGTATTTCAAAATGAGGGGATACGCCCAGAAGGAAGTCCTCTTGGGGGACATCCCCTCATGCTCCCTAAATTAGGGGCCATTTCGTTAATTCTGAAATGGCCCCCAATAAGCTTTTGCGGCTCCGCCTCGCAAAAGCAGCACTGGCGATCATGCGCGGGTGACGGCGCTTGATCGCCTGCGCCACAGCTGATACGCGAGGAACCCGACAACGAGCGCATTTCCCGCCAGGACCGCGGCATTGATGACCGACGGCCGGTGTGCCAGATGGGCGAGTTCGAACGGTAAATACAAGCCACCCGCCAGCGCTCCCAGCCATTCGCCCCAGACGCGATCGTTCCAAAGTCCGTAGGCCTCGAGCATGCGCACGAGAATATAGGCAAGCGCAAGCGCGAGCAGCGCGCGCAGGTCGGCGCCAGGCAGAAGCTCGGCGTAGTGCAAGAGTATCGAAGGATAGCGGCCGTCCGGGTTCATGCGGAAATGGCCGATCAGTTCCAGCGCGAGCCGGCGCACATCGTGATGCATCAGGTCGAGCACCCCGGCGATCGCGGCCAGTGCCGCGAGTCCCTTCAGCGCCTCGAACACGGCTATGGCCCGCAGCGCGCGCCGCCTTGCCACAGCGTTCGCGGCGAGCATGCTTCGTTCCCGGCTGCCGCCAGGACCGGGCGCCGGTTCCGTTGCGCCCGCATGCGGGCGGCCGGGCTTCATTTCCTGTCGGTGTAAGCCGGCGCGTCGCGTGCGGAGCGCGAGCTGTCCTGCACCCCGGGTTTGTCGCCGGACGCACTCCAGCCCCCGCCCAGGTTCGCGACCAGCTGGGCCGACGCGACCAGACGCTGGCCAAGCAGATTGACCGCCGTTCTCTGGTTGGCCAGGGCCGTCGTCTGCGCTATCGCCACGTTGAGAAAATTCACCGTTCCGGCCTTGTACTGGTTGATCGCCAGCGCCAGCGATTGCTCGGCAAGTTTGACCGCTTCGCCCTGGACAGCCGCTTCCTGTTCGAGAATGCGCAGCGTGGCAAGGCTGTCCTCCACCTGCTGGAATCCGGCAAGAACCGTCTGCCGGTAGGCGGCAACGCTGGCGTCGTAAGCGGCGACCGCCTGTGCCGTCTGCGCGCGGCGCAGGCCGCCGTCGAACAGATTCAGCGCGATGGCGGGCCCGAACGACCAGAAGCGGCTGGGCGCGGTCAGCCAGTCGGCCATGGTCGCACTTTGATAACCGGCCGAGGACGACAGCGTGAGAGAGGGAAAATAGGCGGCGGTGGCGACCCCGATTTGCGCGTTTGCCTGCGCCATGCGCCGTTCGGCCGCAGCGATGTCCGGGCGGCGCTCGAGCAGCTCGGAGGGCAATTCGGCCGGAAGCGCCGGCACTGCCGCCTGCAGCGGCTGGCGCGCTATGGCGAGTTCCGCCGGCGGCCTGCCCGCGAGCACGGCGATGGCGTGCTCGAGCTGCGCCCGCTGCGCGCCGATGTCGATGGCCTGCGCCTGCGTGGTCTTGATCTGGGTTTGCGCCTGCACCAGGTCCGCCTTGGCGACGATGCCCGCCGCGTACTGATTCTGCACCAGCTTGAGCGACTTCTCGTAGGTGGCCACGGTGTCCTCGAGCAGTTGCTGCTGGGCGTCAAGCGAGCGCAATTGGAAATAGCTTTGCGCCAGCGCCGCATGCGCCGACAGGCGCGCCGCCTCCAGATCACCCGCGCTCGCCTGGGCGCCCGCCTCGTTGGCCTCGACCGCGCGGCGGATATTGCCCCAGATGTCCGGCGCCCAGCTCGCCTGGAACGCAAGGCTGTGGTTGGTGACCACGCCGCGTGACACCGGCGTCGCCGACGGTTGCGCGATGGTCGTTGCCGACGCGCGCGAACGCGTGCTGGAGATGCCTCCCGTTACGCTGGGGAAGAAACCGGCGCGCGCCGAATCCAGCAGCGCAAGCGCCTGCCGGTACTGGGCCTCGGCCTTGGCCAGATTCTGGTTGGAGATGTCGACGCTATCCTGCAGCTGATCGAGCAGCGGGTCGCCGAATACTGCCCACCACTTGCCGCGCTTGACATCGTCCCTGGGCTGGGCCGGTTTCCACTTGCCCGCTTCCTTGTAGGCCGCCGGGGTGTCGACGCCGGGCCGCACGTAATCGGGGCCGACGCTGCAGCCTGCGAGCAGAGCGGCCGCCGCCAGCGTCATGGCATTCAGTTTCATAAAGCCTCCGCGCGCCGTTTCATCTGGTTCGATTTCATGGATTGGACTGGGCCGGTGCGCTTGCCGGCGTCCTGCCGAAGCGCCGCGCGCGCTGACGCCGGCACCAGAGCCCGAAGCGGTCGAGATAGATGTACACCACCGGTGTCGTGTACAGCGTCAGCATCTGGCTGAAAACAAGACCGCCGACGATGGCAATGCCCAGCGGACGGCGCAATTCGGCGCCTTCGCCCAGGCCCAGCGCCAGCGGGATGGCGCCGAACATTGCGGCCATGGTGGTCATCATGATCGGCCGGAAGCGCAGCAGGCAGGCCTGGAAGATCGCCTGCTCCGGGGGCAGGCCCTGGCTGCGCTCGGCGGCCAGCGCGAAGTCGATCATCATGATCGCGTTCTTTTTGACAATGCCGATCAGCAGGATGACGCCGATCAGCGCGATGATGCTGAATTCCGTGCGGAACGCGAGCAGCGCCAGCAGCGCGCCCACGCCGGCCGAAGGCAGGGTCGAAAGGATGGTGATCGGATGCACGAAGCTCTCGTAGAGCATGCCGAGCACGATGTACACCGCAAGCAACGCCGCGAGCAGCAGCAGCGGCTGGCTGTCGAGCGAAGCCTGGAACGCGCGCGCAGTGCCCTGAAACGCGCCGTGTACGCCCGTCGGCAGCCCGATCCGGTCGAGCGCCTGCTGCACCGCGCGCGTCGCATCCGAAAGGGATACGCCGACCGGCAGATTGAAGGAAATGGTCGAGGCGGCGAACTGGCTCTGGTGGTTCACTCCCAGCGGCGTGTTGGTGGGCTCGTAGCGGCTGATCGCCGACAGCGGCACCTGCGCCCCGCCGGGCGTGCGCACGTACACGCTCTTCAGCGTCTCCGCGCTTTGCCAGAATTCCGGCGCAAGCTCCATCACCACCCGGTACTGGTTGAGCGGATTGTAAATGGTCGAAACCTGGCGCTGGCCGAATGCGTCATTCAGCGTCGCATCGATCATCTGCGGCGTGACCCCCAGCCGGGTGGCGCTGTCGCGGTCGATGACCAGCGTGGTCTGCAGGCCCTTGTCTTCCTGGTCGGTGTTCACGTCGGCCAGCTCGGGCAGTTCGGCCAGGGCGCGGCGCACGCGCGGCTCCCACAAGCGCAACTCATCGAGTTCATCCGCCTGCAGCGTGAACTGGTACTGCGCGCTGGCCTGGCGCCCGCCCACGCGGATGTCCTGCACCGGAACGAGAAACAGAGCCGCGCCGGGTTCGCGCGCGAGCTTGCCGCGCAGTCGGGCGATGATCTTGTCGGCGCTGAGCTTGCGCGCGCCGAGCGGCTTGAGCACGACGAACATGAACGCCCGGTTGCGCTGGCCGCCGCCGGTGAACGCGACTACGGTCTGCACGTCCGGGTCCTGGCGCACGATCTGGACGAAGTCGGCCAGCTTTTGTCGCATCGCCTGGAACGAGATGCTCTGGTCGGCCTGGATGTTGCCGACCAGGCGGCCGGTGTCCTGCTGCGGGAAGAAACCCTTGGGCACGATGATGTACAGATAGACGTTGAGGCAGATGGTCGCGGCGAGCAGCAACAGCATGATGCGGCCGTGCCGCAGTGCCCAGGCAAGCGAAACCTCGTACCAGCCGAGCAAAGCGGCGAAGGCGCGCTCGCTGGCGCGGTAAGCCCGCCCGTGCGCGCGCCCGCGCTCGGGCCGCAGCAGCCGGGCGCACATCATCGGCGTCGTGGTGAGCGACACCAGCAGCGAGATCAGGATCGCCACCGACAGCACCACCGCGAACTCGCGGAACAGCCGCCCGATGATGCCGCCCATGAGCAGGATCGGAATGAACACCGCGATCAGCGACAGGCTCATCGACAGCACGGTGAAGCCCACCTCGCGGCTGCCGGCGAGCGCCGCCTCCCGCGGGGTGAGGGGGGCCCTGCGCTCCCCCGTGGGCGTCATGCCCCCCTCGATGCGCCGCGAAATGTTCTCCAGCACCACGATGGCGTCGTCGACGACGAAACCGGTGGCGATGGTCAGCGCCATCAGCGAAAGACTGTCCAGGCTGTAGTTGCACAGGTACATGACGCCGAAGGTGCCGATGAGCGATACCGGCACCGCCACGCTCGGGATCAGCGTCGCGCGCCAATTGCGCAGGAACAGGAACACCACCAGGATCACCAGTGCGACCGAGATCATCAGCGAGCGCTCGGTGTCGCGCAGGGAAGCGCGAATTGTGGGCGTGCGATCGAGCGCCACCTCGAGATCGATCGTCTGCGGGATCGAGGCCGCGAGCACCGGCAGTTCCGCCCTTACCCGGTCCACGGTGTCGATGATATTCGCGCCGGGCTGGCGATACAGAATCAGCAGCACGGCCGGCTTGCCGTTGGCCGAGCCGTCGTTTCTCAGGTCCTGCACCGAGTCGACCACCTCGCCCAGGTCGGCGAGGCGTACCGCTGCGCCGTTGCGGTAACTGACGATGAGCGGCAGGTAGTCCGCCGCCTTCTTCGCCTGGTCGTTGGCGAGAATCTGCCATTTGCGCGCGCCGTCCTCCACCGAGCCCTTGGGCCGGTTGGCATTGGTGGCGAAGATCGCGGCGCGCACCTCCTCCATGCCAATGCCGTATTTGTTGAGCGTCGCCGGGTTCAGTTCGACCCGCACCGCCGGCAGCGAACTGCCGCCCACGGTCACCTGGCCGATGCCGTCCAGCTGCGACAGTTTCTGCGCGAGGATGGTCGAGGCCGCGTCGTACATCTGCCCCCGGTCCATGGTTTCCGAGGTGAGCGACAGGATCATGATCGGCGCGTCGGCCGGATTCACTTTGCGGTAGGTGGGATTGCTCGGCAGGCCGGTAGGCAGCAGACTGCGCGCGGCATTGATCGCCGCCTGTACATCGCGCGCGGCGCCGTCGATGCTGCGGTTGAGTTCGAACTGCAGGATGATGCGCGTCGAGCCGAGCGAGCTCGATGAAGTTATTTCGGTGACACCGGCGATGCGGCCGAGCGCGCGCTCGAGCGGCGTCGCCACGGTCGAGGCCATGGTCTCCGGACTCGCCCCGGGCAGCGCAGCCTGCACCGAAATGGTGGGGAAATCCACCTGCGGCAGCGGCGACACCGGCAGCAGCCGGAAGGCGATCGCACCGGCCAGCGCGATGCCGAGGGTGAGCAGCGTCGTCGCCACCGGCCGCGCGATGAATGGGGCGCTGAAGTTCATGCCTGCGCCTCCGCGTCCGGCTTGCCGGCGCCGCGCAGCCGCCGCGCCAGGCGGTCGAATGCGAGGTAGATCACCGGCGTCGTAAACAGCGTCAGCACCTGGCTCACCAGCAGCCCGCCCACCATGGTGATGCCGAGCGGATGGCGCAATTCGGAGCCGACGCCGGTGCCCAGCATCAGCGGCAGCGCCGCGAGCAGCGCCGCCATGGTGGTCATCAGTATCGGCCGGAAGCGCAGCAGGCAGGCCTGGCGGATCGCCTCGCGCGGGCTCTTGCCCTCCTGGCGCTCAGCCGCAAGCGCGAAGTCGATCATCATGATCGCGTTCTTCTTGACGATGCCGATCAACAGGATGATGCCGATGATGGCGATGATGTCGATGTCCTTGCCCGAGAGCAGCAGCGCAAGCAGCGCGCCGACCCCGGCCGAGGGCAGCGTCGAGAGTATGGTCACCGGGTGGATATAGCTTTCGTACAGGACCCCGAGCACGATGTACATGGTCACGATCGCCGCGAGGATCAGCAGCAGCGTGTTGTCGAGCGAGCCTTGGAACGCGGCCGCGGAGCCCTGGAAGCGCGTCTGCACGCTGAGCGGCAGGCCGATGTCCTTTTCGTTGGCGCGGATCGCCTGCACCGCGTCGCCGAGCGAATGGCCGGGCGCGAGATTGAAGGAGATGGTCGCCGAAGGGAACTGGCCCAGGTGGTTCACCAGCAGCGGCGCCGTCTTCTCGCTTACGCGCGCGATCGTGGACAGCCGCACCAGCCCGCCGCCCGCGGCATCGACATAGACGTTCTCCAGCGCAGCCGGTCCTTTCTGGAATTCGGGCATCGCCTCCAGCACCACGCGATACTGGCTGGTCTGGGTGTAGATGGTCGAGATCAGCCGCTGGCCGAAAGCGTTGTACAGCGCGTTGTCGATCGCGCCCGGGGTGACGCCGAGCCGGCCGGCGGTGGCGCGATCGATGTCCACGTAGGCTTGCAGTCCCTGGTCCTGCAGGTCGCTGGCGACGTCGGCGAGTTGCGGCAGGGTGCGCAGGCGTTCGACCAGTTTCGGCACCCAGGCCGAGAGTTCCTCGGAATCGGCATCCTCCACGCTGAACTGGTACTGGGTGCGGCTGACGCGGTCTTCGATAGTGAGATCCTGCACCGGCTGCATGTAAAGCGTAATGCCTTCCACCTTGGCGAGCCTGGGCTGCAGCCGGCGGATCACCTCCACCGCCCTCACGTCGCGCTGAGCGAGCGGCTTCAGGTTGATCAGCATGCGCCCGCTGTTGAGCGTGGTGTTGATCCCGTCCACGCCGATGAAGGAGGACAGGCTTTCCACCGCCGGGTCCTGCAGCACCGCGCGCGCCAGCGCCTGCTGGCGCTCGGCCATCGCCGCAAAGGAAATGGACTGCGGCGCTTCCGAGATGCCCTGGATCGCGCCGGTGTCCTGCACCGGGAAAAAGCCCTTGGGCACGAACACATACAGCAGCACGGTGAGCGCAAGCGTGCCGATCGCGACCCACAGGGTCGCGCGCTGGCGGTCCAGCACCCAGTCGAGCATCAGGCCGTAGCGCGCGATCACGCGATCGAGCAAGCGCCCGCTTTCGCGGTAAAACCAGCCCTGCTCGGCTTCAGGCGTGTGTTTCAGCAGCCTGGCGCACATCATCGGCGTAAGCGTGAGCGAGACGACTGCCGAGATCAGGATCGCCACGGCAAGGGTGATCGCGAACTCACGGAACAGGCGCCCGACCACATCGCCCATGAACAGCAGCGGAATCAGCACCGCAATCAGGGAAAAAGTCAGCGAAATAATGGTGAAGCCGATCTGCTCCGAGCCCTTGAGCGCAGCCTGCAGCGGCGACTCCCCTTCCTCGATGTAGCGCGACACGTTTTCTATCATGACGATGGCGTCGTCGACGACGAAGCCGGTGGCGATGGTCAGCGCCATCAGCGTCAGGTTGTTGATGGAAAAGCCGGCGAGGTACATGACGCCGAAGGTCCCGACCAGCGACAGCGGCACCGCGATGCTCGGAATGATGGTCGCGGACAGATTGCGCAGGAACAGGAAAATCACCATCACCACCAGCACTACCGCGAGCACCAGCTCGAATTTCACGTCCCTGACCGAAGCGCGGATGGTGGTGGTGCGGTCGGTGAGCAACTGCACCTCGACTGAACCGGGCAGCGTCGCCTGCAGTTGCGGCAACAGCTGCTTCACCCGGTCCACGACTTCGATCACGTTCGCGCCCGGCTGGCGCTGGATGTTGACCAACACCGCCGCCGTGTCGTTGGCCCACGCCCCCAGTCGCAGGTTTTCCGCGTCGTCCTTGGTGTCGGCGACATCCGATAGGCGCACCGGCCCGCCGTTCCTGTAGGCGATGATCAGGCTTCTGTACTCGTCGGCGGATTTGAGCTGGTCGTTGGCGTCGATGGTGGAGGCGCGCGCCGGGCCATCGAAGCTGCCCTTGGCCTGGTTCACATTGGCGGCCGCAATAGCGGTGCGCAGGTCGTCGAGGCTGAGCTTGTACGCGGCGAGCGCCGTCGGATTGGCCTGGATGCGCACCGCCGGCCGCTGGCCTCCGGACAGGCTCACCAGGCCCACGCCCGGCAGCTGCGCGATCTTTTGCGCGATGCGCGTGTCGACCAGGTTTTGCACCTTGATAAGCGGCAGGGTCTTCGACATGACGGCAAGCGTCATGATCGGCGTATCGGCCGGATTCACCTTGTTGTAGATCGGCGGCACCGGCAGGTCTGTCGGCAGCAGATTGCTGGCGGCGTTGATTGCGGCCTGCACCTCCTGTTCGGCCACATCGAGCGCCAGATCGAGGCTGAACTGCAGCGTGATTACGGACGCGCCGCCGGAGCTGGTCGAGGACATCTGGTTCAACCCCGGCATCTGGCCGAACTGGCGTTCCAGCGGCGCAGTAATCGACGAGGTCATCACGTCGGGGCTGGCGCCGGGATAGAGCGTGACCACCTGGATGGTGGGGTAATCGACCTCGGGCAGCGCCGACAGCGGCAGCATGCGGTAGGCAACGAGGCCCACCAGCAGGATGGCGAGCATGAACAGCGATGTCGCCACCGGCCGCAGGACAAATTGGCGTGACGGATTCATGCGGCGCGTCTAGCCTGCTATTGCGCGGCCGCGCCGGCAGCGTCGCGCTGGCTGCGCAATTCACGCATGCGCTGCTTGCGCTCCTCCTCAGGGAGTTTTCTGATCTCCTCGCCGAACTCGCCGCGGTCGATGCGTGCGTTCAGTTCGGTCCAGCGCTTTTGCCGTTCTTCCGCGGACAGTTCCTGTGCCCCGTCCGGCGCTGGCGTAAGCTTCGGCGCAGCAGCCGACGTGCCATTGCCGCCCTTGCCCGCGCCGCCCTTGCCGGCGCCGCCCGCGCCAGCGCCGTTCATGCCACCGCCGCCCTTGCCGACCGGGCTCGCGTACTTGCTCGCCGGCTCCACCGTCGCGCCTTCACGCAGCTTGTCAGCGCCGTCGACCACGACCTGTTCGCCCGGCGCGATGCCTGCTTCGATGGATACGTTTTCCCCCTGCGCCGGCCCCAGCTTGACCACGCGCACCGTGACCGTATTGTCGGGCTTGACCAGATAGACGAAGGTGCCGGGCGTGCCGCGCTGGATGGCGGCACTGGGCACCACGGTCGCGTCGCGCTTTACCTCGAGCAACATGCGCACGTTGGTGAACTGATTCGGGAACAAGCTCAGTTCCGCGTTGCTGAACTGCGCCTTCAACTTTACCGTCCCGGTGCTCGGGTCGATCTGGTTGTCGGCGGTAAGCAAAGTGCCGCTGGCGAGCTTGACCTTGTCCGCGCGGTCGTAGGCATCGACCGCGAGCTTGTCGCCGGCGCGCAGCTTTTGCATCACCGGCGGCAGGGCGTCTTCGGGAATGGCAAACACCACGGTGATGGGCTGCAGCTGGGTGATGACGACCAGACCCGCCGCATCGCTCGCGTGCACCATATTGCCGGGGTCGATCTGGCGCAAGCCGAGGCGCCCGCTTATCGGCGCAGTGATGCGGCTATAGGTGAGCTGCAGCCTGGCGTTGTCGATCTGGGCCTGGTCGACCTTGACCGTACCCTCGTATTGACGCACCAGCGACGCCTGCGTATCCAGCAGCTGCTTCGCCACGGAGTCCTGCTCCAACAGGACCCGATAGCGCTCCAGGTCGATGCGCGCGTTGTTGAGCAGCGCCCGGTCTTTGGCCATCTGGCCCTCGGCCTGGTCGAGCTGCACCTGGTAGGGGCGCGGATCGATTTCGGCGAGCAGTTCGCCCGCGCGCACGATCTGGCCCTCGCGGAACAGCACTTTCATCAACTGCCCGTCGATGCGCGTTCTCACGGTCACCGTCGCAACCGGAACCACCGTGCCCAGGCCGGAGATGTAGACGTCGACGTTGCCCTTGCGCGCCGGCGCAGCGATCACCGGGACGCTGCGGCCCGCGGCATTCGGTCCGGCGCCAGCGCCGGGCCGGCCGCCGCGTGGCGCACCCGCGCCGGAGGACACCGGCTGGATAAAGTAATACCAGAATGCGCCTGCCGCCGCGAGCAGCAGGCACAGGAAGAACAGCCAGAGTGCGCGCCGTCGCGTGGGTGACCCGGCGCCGGGGAACGGTGCGCTGCTTTGCGGGCTATTCTGCGTTGAACTCTCGGCTGGCGTCGTCATGGTCTGGCGCGGCATCCTTACGGAATACGCGAGGTGGCTGGGTTCATAGGTTAGTGGCGCCGCGCGGAGGAAAGTCTGCGGAAATCGAATAAGTCCTGCGTTCCAGCCCGCGGCCGGCGTCGCGTTTTGGCTGTCGCCTGAGTTTACGGGTGCCCCCGCGAAGCTTACACGCTGAGCTTATATCCTGCATTGCCATCGGTGGGCAAATCGCGATTGTAACGATTTGTTGCCCGCGGCAAGTCGCCATGCGGCTTGCCCGGCGCTCACTCCTGCATTCGCCGTTCGCGCCCCGGGAAGCGGTACACTGCTGCTTGCAACAATTTATTACACCTTTCGCCTGCGCTTCATTCTAGATTGTGGCTAGCGTCCAGATCGGATAACTGAGGCCCCGCCCGTGAAATCGACAAGAATATCCCTGTTGTCAGCCCTCACAGGAATCACCGCGCCGGCAGCGCCGCCGGCGCAGTTTCGCGGTGAATTTCCCGGGCGCCGCGGCGCAAAGCAGGGCGCGCATCATGCCTGCGCCCGTGCGCGCGCTCGCGCACGCACATTCGCACGCACAGGCAGATCCCTGATGCCTGTCCGACTTTTCATCTCGGCGCTGTTGCTCGCGTACGCGGGCTTCGCCCATGCGGCACTGGGCGGGCTTGCGCAGCAGTTCAGCGACGACGGCATGACCGCCGTATCGACCGCGTCGACCACCGCGTCGAACTACGTCATGCGCGACACGACCCTGGCTACGGGCACACACGTGCGCGAATACCTCTCGGGCAGCGGCGTCGTGTTCGCCCTTGCCTGGAACGGTCCGGTCCAGCCGAACCTGAAAGCCTTGCTGGGAAAATACTTCGACACCATGGTGTCCGAATCGGCCAAAACGCCGCGGGCGGGCCGTTCGCCCCTGGCGATCAACCTTCCCGAGCTCGTCATCAATTCGGGCGGCCATATGCGCGCCTTCGAAGGCAGCGCATGGGTTCCGGCGGACTTGCCGCCCGGCTTCAGCACGGACCAGGTGCAATGACGCGCCGGGGTCGACGTAGATGAAGCGCAGGCATTCGGCACCGCGCCTGCGCGGTTTCCTGCAGCTGGCCGCGGCCGCGGCCTGCCTGGTGCTCGCATCCTGCGGTGGCGGCGGCGGCGCGTCCACAGCGCCGACAAGCGCCGCCACGGACACTTCCGCTGCGGCCCCGGCAAGCAATCCGGTGATCGTCAGTATCAGCGCCAGCCCCACTGCGCTCACCGTCGGCCAGTCGACGACACTGATCTGGTCGAGCTCCAACGCCACGGATTGCCAGGCCAGTGACGCCTGGAGCGGCGCCATGGCCGCTGCGGGCACGCAGATCGTCACGCCACCGGCTGCAGGCAGCTTCACCTATACCCTCAGCTGCAACGGCGTCGCGGGCAGCACTTCCGTCATCGTCGCGACCGCCCCCAGCCCGATGCCCACGGTTAGCCTGTCGCTCGCGCCTGCGAGCGTCGCGGCAGGCGAGGCTGCGACGCTCACCTGGTCGACAACCAACGCGACCTCCTGTACCGCGTCCGGCGCCTGGGCGGGGAATCAGGGCACCAGCGGCAGCGCGACGGTCACGCAAGCGCTCGCAGGCACCTACACCTACAGCCTCGCCTGTACCGGTGCCGGCGGCAGCGCCAGCGGCTCGGTGGTGCTCGGCGTAAGCAACGCAAGCAGCGTCGGCGGCAACGTGACCACCGTGGTCATCGACAGCGGGCCGGCCGGCGCCAATGCGCTCATCAACGTACCCTTTGTGAGCGTGACCTTGTGCACGCCCGGGACATCCACCTGCCAAACCATCGATCATGTGCTGGTCGACACCGGGTCCTACGGTTTGCGCATCATCGCCCCAGGGGTGCTCGATCCCGCCCTGGCGCTGCCTGCGGTCACCGGCCCCGGCGGCAACCCGGCAGGCGAATGCGCCCAATTCGTCAGCGGCTACCTTTGGGGCTCGGTGAATCGCGCAGACGTGAAGATTGCCGGAGAAACCGCGCCATCGCTGCCGGTGCAGCAGGTCAGCGATAGCGGCGCTGCGTTCGCACACATCCCGTCCGCTTGCGGCAGCATCGGCGCGAACCTGGGTTCGGTGGCCGCACTGGGCGCCAAAGGCATACTCGGCGTCGGCCTGTTCAACCATGACTGCGGGACGGCCTGCGCGACACGGGTGGTCGCCGGAACCTATTACGAATGTACCGCGTCCGGTTGCGCCGGCGCCGTGATGCCGCTTGCCAGCCAGGTAGCGAACCCGGTCGCAGCGTTCGCCACCGACAACAACGGCGTGGCCCTCGCAATGCCCGCAGCTGCCAGTGGCGGCGCAACCACGCTTACCGGCACGCTCATCTTCGGCATCGACACCCAGGCCAACAACCAGATCGGATCGGCCACGGTCTACGCTGCAAACAGCAACGGCAATTTCACCACGGTCTACAAAGGCAGAACGCTGGCATCGAGCTTTCTCGACAGCGGCTCGAACGGCCTGTTCTTTTCCGACTCGAGCATCGCCAGGTGTAGCTCGGCAAGCGGCTTCAGCGGTTTCTACTGCCCGGCGACGCCGCTTTCCCTGTCTGCGGTCAACACCTCTGCCAACGGCGGCGCCTCCGGCACGGTCAATTTTTCCATCGTGAATCCGCAAACACTTGACACCACGATCAGGGCGGCGTCAGTGGGCGGTAGCATCGGGCGCAGCAACAGCAGCACCTTCGACTGGGGCATGCCGTTCTTCTTCGGACGCACGGTATTCGTCGCGATAGACGGCGCCAGCACCCTGCACGGCACCGGCCCTTATTGGGCCTACTAGGGGCGGTTGACATTCAGCAATCGCCGGCAGATGACATCCGCCGGCGTGACGGCCGATCGGCGCGGAAAGCGCAAGGGCATCGTCGGTGACGGTATTGCGGGGCGAAGCACCGCGCATGGTATGAAACAGCGCTGCGCCGGGGGTGCACAAGCCCGCCAGCCTTGCCGGCAGAGGGAGTAGATGCAGGGGCTCGGCGCGAAGACCCGGCTTCAGTCCGCGCCGACGCGTTCTACCTCGACCAGGCAGTCGTAGTAGGTCGCCGCGCCGCCCATGTCGGCGAGCGCCTGCGAGGTGACTTCGTTGGCGTTGCGGCCGTCGGGCGAGAGCTTCTTCCACCACACCGACAGTGCCGCCACCACGCCCTCGCGCACCCGCTCCGACACGCGTGCGCTGGCGATGAACGAACCGCGCCCATTGAAAATGCGCACGGCCTCGCCGTCGGCGATGGCGCGCGCCGCGGCGTCGCGCGGATGGATGTCCATGGTCGGCTCGCCCGCCTCTTTCAGCGCGAACGGCAGGTTGGCGAAGGAGGAATTGAGGAAATTGCGCGCCGGCGGCGAGATGAAGGCGAGCGGATAGCTCTGCGCCAGCTGCGGCGCGCTTAGCGCCGACTCCCGCGGCGCGATATACGCCGGCAGCGGGTCCATGCCCATGTCCTTCGCCGTCTGGCTCCAGAACTCGCACTTGCCCGAGGGCGTGGGGAAATTGCCTTCGGCGAAAGGCGCGAAGCGCGCAGGCAGCGCCAGCCGCTGCCAGCCCTGCTGCTTCAGCGCATTCCATTCCACGCCGGCCATGCGCGGATTGGTCGAGTCCAGCGCCTGGCGGCAGATATCCTCGTCCGTGTCCCTGAAGCAGGCCTCGGTAAAGCCCATGCGCGCCGCGAGCAGGCGGAACACCTCGCTGTTGGGCCTGGCCTCCCCCACGGGCGCAATCGCCGGGTTGTTCGCGAGCGCGTAAACATGCCCGTAGGACTTGTGCACGTCGTAGTGCTCGAGCTGGGTTGTCGCCGGCAGCACGATGTCGGCGTAGTCGGTGGTGTCGGTAAGGAAGATCTCGTGCACCACCGTGAACAGGTCTTCGCGCATGAAGCCCGCGATCACCTTCTGCGAATCCGGGCACACCGCCACCGGATTATTGTTGTAGACATAAACCGCGCGCACCGGCGGCGTGGCCGCGGTGAGCGCATCGCCCAGCGCCGACTGGTTGATGCTGCGCGGCCGGTTCGGGATCAGGTCGGGACGCTCCAGCGCGGCGTGATTGAATTCGTACCAGCCTGCGGTAGACAGCAGCACGCCCCCGGCGGCATCGCGCCAGTGGCCGGTGAGCGCGGGCAGGCAGGCGATGGTGCGCACGGCCATGCCGCCGCCCGCGTGCCGCTGCATGCCGTAATTGATGCGGATCGCCACCGGCCGCGCAGCGGCGTACTCGCGCGCAAGTGCGACGATGTCGGCGGCGGCGAGGCCGCAGATGGCCGCGACCCGCTGCGGCGGATAGTCCTGCACACGCTGACGCAGCTGCTCGAACCCGAGCGTATGCCGCGCGACGT
>JAAOZY010000168.1 GCA_012274205.1 Betaproteobacteria bacterium | reverse complement strand
GTCTGCGCCAACTGCAATCTGCGCGAACTGTGCCTGCCCTGCTGCGGCCTCAACCGCTCGGAGCGGGAGGTGGCCGAGCGCCTGCCCTACGGACGCGCGCGCGTGCGGCGCGGCGCCAGCCTGTACCGCAGCGGCGATCGCTTCAGCGCGCTGTACGCGGTGCGCAACGGCTTTTTCAAATCGCTGGCGCCGATGGAGAACGGGCGCGAGCAGGTGACCGGATTCGCCATGGCGGGCGAGGTGCTGGGCCTGGACGGCATCGCGCCGGAGCGGCACAGCTGCAACGCCGTCGCGCTCGAGGACAGCGAAGTCTGCTCCATTCCCTTCGCCGGCCTGCAGATGCTGGCGCAGGAGATTCCCAGTTTGCAGGGCCATTTCTACAAGATGATGAGCCGCGAAATCGTGCGCGAGCACGGCTTGATGCTGCAGCTCGGCAGCATGAACGCCGAGGAGCGCCTGTCGATGTTCCTGCTCAATCTGTCGCAGCGCTTCGCCGCGCGCGGCTACTCCGCTTCCGAATTCAACCTGCGCATGACGCGCGAGGAAATCGGCAGCTATCTCGGCCTGAAGCTGGAGACCGTCAGCCGCACCTTCTCGCGCTTTCAGGAGCAGGGGCTGATCGCCGTGCAGCAGAAATTCGTGCGCATCATCAACAGCGCCGGCCTCAAGGGCGTGATGGGGCGCGGGCTGGACTGATAGCCCGCGGCGCGGCGCCTTGCCGCGATCGCCTCAGGGCTGCTTCTGCGGCTGCGCGCGCAGCGCCGGGCGCAGCGCAAGCGTCAGCGGCAGCACCAGCAGCACCACCGCCGCGATGACACCGAAGGTGCGCGGCACGCCGATGGCATCGCCGAGCAGGCCGTAGAGTGCGGGCGACACGGCGCCGGCGCCTATGGTGAGGGTGTAGAACACGCCGAAGGCGCGCGCACGCCGCGCCGACGGCACGAGTTCGGCCACCGTGCCGTAGAGCACCGAGGAGGTGCCGTTGAGCGCGATGCCGATCGCCGGCAGCAGCAGCATCGCAGCCTCGAGCGACAAGGGCAGCAGCGCGACGATGCCGGCGGCGGTGCCGAGCTCGGTGAGGATGGTGGTGCGCAGCACGCCGGCGCGCGCCGCGATCAGGCCGCAGACGAATTTGCCGGCCGCCCCGCCGGCGAACGTCAGGCTGAGTGCGAAGCCGACCTGGGTGACCGAGGCCCCTTTGGCGATCAATACGAACGGCAGCAGCGTGAGAAAGCCCATGCGCGTGGCGCTGTCGATGACGCCGATCGCGGAGAGCGCGACGAAGCCCGGGTTCGCCAGCGATGCGCGGGCGGCCCCCGCGCTTGCCGGCGCAGCTGGCGCATCGGCGGCCGCCGCCGGCGGCAGCGCGCGCGGCAGGGCAAACCAGATCGCCAGCGCCGCGGCCAGGCCCAGCGTGCCCATCAGCGGCGTCACCGCATGCCAGTCGAACAGCGCGAGCAGCGCGGCGCACAGGGCGGGCAGCAGCACCTTGCCGATATCGCCGGAGAAGTTGTAGGTGCCGAGCGCGGTGCGCTGCTGTGCGCCTTCGAACGCGCGCGAAGTCAGCGCCGAGCCCAGGGGATGCTGCACGCTGGCGCCGGCGCCGCCCAGCATCAGGCATAGCGCGAGGCCGGGAAATCCCGCGGTCCAGCCGGAGATGATGAAGGCAAGCGCAGCGATCAGCGTGCCCAGGGCGAGCAGCACGCGTTCTCCGACGCGCTCGGCAAGCAGGCTTGCCGGCAGCTGCAGCGCCGCCATGGAACCCGAGTACAGGGTCTTGAGCATGCCCACCTGCGCGAACGACAGCCCGAACGCGGCCTGCCATACCGGGAACAGCACGTACAGCATGTCGGAGAAGCCGTCGTGCAGCACATGCGCACCGCAACAGGCGGCGAGCGTGCGCCGGCTGCGCGCAGGCGCGGGCGCAGTCGGGGCGGTGAGCGCGTCAGTGCTCATGCAGCGGTTCCGCTACGGCGGCGCTTGCCGCGGGAAAAAGGCCAGGCTGCAGGCGCTTCGGTCGGCGCTGTCATGCGCGCCCGGCCGCCCGATACGCGAGCTGCCTGAACTCGAATGAGTAAGGGTGCCAGAACGCCATCTGCCGTTGCGTCATGAGCAGGCCGGCGAGATTCGCGCGCGGCGAAATCCACCAGTGCGTGCCGGCGATGCCGCCCCACTGAAATTCGCCGGCTGCGCCTGCCGGTTCGAGCGACGAGGGCGCGAGCGTGAGCGCGCCGCCCAGGCCGAAGGTCTTGCCCGCGATTTCGCCCAGGCGCGGAAACTGGATGTACTGACCCGCAGGCAGCTGATTACTCATCATCAGCGCGATGGTCTCGGGCTTGAGCAGGGTGGGGCCGCCGGGCAGCAGGCTGCGCAGCAGCGCGATCATGTCCGGCAGCGTGGTGACCAGCCCGCCGCCGCCCGACAGGCGCGGCACCGGGCGCAGATAGGCCTGCGGCCAGGGCGCGTCGTCGGCGCGCGTGAGCCCGGGCTGCATCGGATTTTCGATGTCGGCGCCGGCATAGTAGGCGGTGAAGCGTTCGCGCTGGTCTTCGGGCACGACGAAGCCGGTATCGGTCATGCCCAGCGGGCCGAGGATGTGCGCCTGGATGTAGGCGTCGAAGCGCTCGCCGCTGAGCACTTCGACCAGGCGCGAGAGCACGTCGGTGGCCACGGAATATTCCCAGCCCGTGCCCGGATGGTAGGCGAGCGGCAGCCCGGCGAGCACGTCCATCATCTGCGCCAGCGTGGTGCCAGGATGCAGCACCTTCCTCTCGTTGTAGGCCTGGAACAGCAGCGTACCCGGATCGAGCAGACCGTAGGCGAGCCCCGCGCTGTGGCTCATCAGCTGGCGGATGGTGATGGGCGAGCGCGCCGCTTCGGTAGCGTCGATGCTTTTCGCGCCGGGCTTGAGCACGCGGCGATTGCCGAGCTGCGCAATGTAGCGCTCGATCGGATCGTCGAGCCCGAAGCGGCCCTGCTCGTACAGCTGCAGCGCGGCGCAGGTGGTGACGAGCTTGGTATTGGAGAAGGCGCGGAAAATATGGTCGCTGCGCAGTTCGATGCCGCGCTCCTTGTCGGCCCAGCCGGTGCAATGCTGCTCGATCAGATCGCGCCCGGCGAGCAGCGCATGGGACACGCCGGGCAGGATGTCGGCATCGACGTAGCGGCGCATGGCGGCGCGCAGTGCGCCGAAGTCGTAGTGCGTGGACGTCTTCACCGGATTTTGCATCGCTGGGCTTCTCCTGTCGCTGCGCGCCCGGGCCGCGCCGGGGAAAGCCGCAATATACCGGAGCGCCAGGCGCGGCGCCGTCCTGCGGCTTTTGGCCGTGCGCGCGCTCGTGTATGCTGCGCGCCTAGGGAGGGGCGCTGCGCGCCTAGGGAGGGGCTGCATGAAACTGGAACACGTGGATGTGCTGGTCGTCGGCGCAGGCATTTCCGGCATCGGCGCGGGCTACCACCTGCAGACCAAGTGTCCCGGGCGCAGCTACGCCATCCTCGAAGCGCGCGACAGCATCGGCGGCACCTGGGACCTGTTCCGCTATCCGGGCATACGCTCGGATTCGGACATGTACACCCTGGGTTATGCGTTTCGCCCCTGGACCGGGGAGAAATCGATCGCCGACGGGCCCTCGATCCTGGCCTACCTGCACGAGACCGCGCGCGTCTACGGCATCGAGCGCAAGATCCGCTTCGGCTGGAAGCTCAAGCGTGCCGCGTGGTCCTCCGCAAGCTCGACCTGGACGGTGGAGGCCGAGCACGCGGCTTCGGGCGATACCCTGCGCATGGGCTGCAATTTCCTGTTCATGTGCACCGGCTATTACAACTACGCCGAAGGCTACACGCCGCAGTTCGAGGGCATCGAGCGCTACGCCGGGCGCGTGGTGCATCCGCAGCAATGGAGCGCCGACATCGATTACGCCGGCAAGCGCGTGGTGGTGATCGGCAGCGGCGCCACCGCGGTGACGCTGGTGCCGGAGCTGGCCAAGCGCGCGGCGCAGGTGACCATGCTGCAGCGCTCGCCCACCTACGTGGTCGCGCGCCCGGCGGCGGACCCGGTCGCGGCGAAGCTGCGCCGCTGGTTGCCGGCGCGGCTCGCGCACGGCGCGACGCGCTGGAAGAACGTGCTCATGGGCATGTATTTCTTCAACCTGTGCCGGCGCAAGCCGGCGCGCGCGAAAGCGCTGATCCTCGGCGGCGTGAAGATGGCGCTGGGGCCGGACTACGACATCGCCACGCATTTCACGCCGAAATACAATCCCTGGGAGCAGCGCCTGTGCCTGGTGCCCGACGGCGACCTGTTCAAGGCGATCCGCGCACAGCGCGTGTCCGTGGTCACCGACCAGATCGAGCGCTTCACCGAAAGCGGCATCAAGCTGCGCTCCGGCGCCGAGCTGCCGGCCGATCTGGTGGTCACCGCGACCGGGCTCAAGCTGCAGGTGCTCGCGGACGTCGAACTCAGGCTCGACGGGGCGCGCGTCGATCCGGCCAGGACCTTCACCTATAAGGGCATGATGTACAGCGGCGTGCCCAATTTCGCCTCGTCCTTCGGCTACACCAACGCCTCCTGGACGCTGAAGTCCGACCTCACCTGCGCCTATGTCTGCCGCCTGCTCAATCACATGGCGAAAACCGGCACGCGCGTGTGCGTGCCGCGCCTGCGCGATGCGCACATGGAAGCCGAGGACTGGGTCGATTTTTCCTCCGGCTACTTCCAGCGCGCGCAGGCGATCCTGCCCAGGCAGGGCAGGAAGAAACCGTGGAAGCTGCACCAGAACTATCTGCGCGACATTTTCGCCATGCGCTACGCGCCGCTCGAAGACGAGGCGATGGAGTTTTCGCGCTAGGCGGCGCCGCGCGCGCCGTCAAAGCGCAGCGCCGGCCCTGCGCATCAACCCGGGTCGGGCACGAAGCCGCCGTTCGGGAACGGCTGCGGCAGGCGCGGTTGGCGCGGGATCACGCCCATCGCGACCAGGTTTTGGCGGCTGTCGTAATAGATCGTGATCACTTCGCTCGGCGCGCTGCTCGCGCGCTGGAATTCGGTGCTGTAGGTGGGCGCATGGAGGCGCTCGCCGTGGCCGGTGCCGAGTTTGTCCTCGCTCATGCTTTTTCGCTGCGCCGACATATCGGCTGATGCGGCTGGCGCCGGCGGCGCGCCTGCGGCTTCGTTGGCGGAGAGCCGGCCGGCGGCCTCCGAGCGCGCTTGCGGCTGCGCATCGAGCAGCGCGCGCGGCGGCTCCGGGTATTCCTTGTATACCGCCACGCCGATCACGCCGACATTGTCCGGGCGCCCGGTGCGCGCAGCATAGGCGTCGGGCAGCGCGGTGAAATAGAACGCTGCGACATCGCTCATGCTCTTGCGCCAGCCGGCGATTTCGGCGCGGCTCCACGCGGCGAGCACGTAGCCGCTCTGGCTGGCCGCGGCGGTCTGCCCGGTAATTGCGTTGACACCGTCCACGGCGAGCACGGTGAGAACGCGCGCGCCGCTGCGATTGCGCAGCTCGACCGAATAGCGCTCGCCCGCCTTGCCTTCGACGTACAGCCGCCCGCCATGGCGGTACAGCGGCAGGCGCTCGCCGGTAGTGCGGTTGATAACGGCCACGTCGGCGAGCGAGCCGGCGCCGGCGACGGAAGCGCAGCCGGTGAGCAGGCTGGCGGCAAGCAGGGACAGCAGTTTGCGCATGATGATCTCCAGGTGGTTGAGGCAATGCTGCCCTCATAAACGCCGGGGATGCGCAAACGGGGTTAAGCGCTCATTGGTCCAGGTCCGGCGGAATCGCGTAGCCCGGATAGGCGCGGCGAAACTGCGCCAGCTGTTCCGCCGCTTCTGCGTCGCGGCCTTGCTGGCGCAGGCGGCGTATGTCCTCCAGCCAGGCTGCGGCGCTGCGCGGCGCTGCACCCTGGCGCATGGGCGCGAGCTTGCCTGCAGCGGCCGCCGGCGCGCCGGCTTCCATGCGTCCGCTAGCGGCGTCGCGCGCGGCATTGGCGCTGCTCGCGTTCTGCGGCGCTGCTGCCCCCGCTGCCGCCGGCGCCGGCTCGGCAGATAGCGTGCCGCGCTCGGCCGGAAACGCTTCGGCCGTGGCTTTCGCCGCTGCGCCAGGCTGCGACCGTTGCGCCGGCAGCGCCGGCGCCGGCGCAGCGGCGGCGGGAGCCTCTTTCTTTGCCGGCACGGCGGGCGCGGCGCGGTCGGCGGCCCTGGTGTTCGCGCTCCCGGCGCTGTCCGCGGCCGGTGCGTTTTGCGGCTGCGGCGCGCTTTGATTCATGCGCTCCACTGCCTCGGGTATGACTTGCTCGCGCTGGACCAGCAATGCGATGGACACGCCGAGCACGAGCGTGGCGAGCGCGCTTGCCGGCGCCATCCAGCGCACCCAGGCGGAGCGTTTGCGCGGCGCCGGCCGCGCGGCCTGCGCGCGCGCGGCGGCGAGGATGGCCGCATCGAGCGCGGGCGGCGGGACTTCGTTCGCGGCCTCGCGGTAGAGCCGGGAAATTTTCGGATCGATCTCGTTCACCGCCAGGACTCCAGTTTTTCGCGCAGCTTGGCCGTCGCGTAGCGCAGCCGGCTCTTGATGGTTTCGCGGCCGACGCCGGCTGCGGCCGCGATTTCTTCCAGCGTCATCCCGCCTTCCTCCGCCAGCAGGAAGGCTTCGCGCTGCAGTTCCGGCAGCTCGCTCAAGGCGGCGAGCAGCGCTGCGCGCAATTCGCCGCGCTCGAACTGCCGGTCGGGGGCTGCGCCGTCCGGCGCCGGCGGATCGAGTGTGTGCGCAGCGTCGTCTTCGTCCCCGCCTTCGCCGGCAGGCAGCGCATCGACCGGCTCGCGCCCCATTTTGCGCCAATGGTCGACCAGGCGGTTGTGCGCGATGCGAAACAGCCAGGTGGCGAATTTCGCCCTCGCTTCGTAGCCCGCGGCGGCGCCGATCACGCGCATGAATACGTCCTGAAACAGCTCGTCGGCCTGGCCCGAATGCCTGCACTGGCGCAGGAAGTAGCGGTACAGCGGCCCGCGCCAGCGCGCGTAGAGCGCTTCGAACGCAGCCGCTTCGCCGCCGCGATAGGCGAGCATCAGGGCTTCGTCGGTGCGCAGCTCGCTTTCCAGGTTAACGTTCGGCGCGTCCATTGGGGGTTAGCGTTTATTTCAAAATGAGGGGATACCTCCCCCCATACTCCCCTAAATCGGGCGTTGCAAAATTCATTTTGCAACGGGTTCTTGGTGGAATTCAGGCACGCGATCGATGTCGCTCATTTCGGGGCTCGGGCCGCGCATTCGACCCGTCGTTTGCGCCAGTGCGGGAGCGCGACAACGATACCCCAAAAGCATGACAGCCGTGCTCGCGATCGCTGCCGCTGCGCCGCAGCGCGCTGGACACAAGGCGCCGCGGACCCGGAATTTCGCGTCCATTGCGAATTAAGTCACACAGGCGCCTTGTTCTTGAAATACATACTTACAAAACAGGGCTTCCGCAGGCCTGCGGAGATATAGACTTTGCCGCGTATCCTTCGGCAAGCGTCGGCGCGCAAACTTTAGGACCCGTAACAAAAGGCATTTTGTTACGGGCCGAACTAGGGGAGCACGAGGGGAGATATCCCCTCGTCTCGTTGAAGACTCTGAGCGAGGCAAGCATGGGCAAGATTGCAGGTAAATCGAAGAGCAGCCTGACTCAACACGCGTTCGCGCAATTCGATTCGCCGCCGGTGGAGCGGCGCCAAACGCTGTCGCGTTCCGATGCGGGCCGGGACTTCCCCGGCTCGCCCGCCAGCCGGAGCGAATTTGCGCCTTTGCTGCGCGCGGCGCGCGATCACGGCATGTTCAGCATGCTTAGCGAGGCGGATGCCGAGATATTGTTTTCGTACTGCCAATTCGGATTCGCGGAGTCCGGGATCCAGCTGTTCAGCGTGGGCGACCTGGCTGAATACATGTTGTTCATCATCGAAGGCCGCGCTAATGTCGATTGCAGCTGTTCGGACAATGAGGTGCTGCGGGTCGGCACCGTCGGCACCGGCGCGATCATCGGCGAGTCGGCGATTACCTCGATCAGCCAGCGCAATGCCTCGGTCGTCACCGCCTCGCGCTGCGCGCTCGGTTTCCTGCATTACGGGGATTTCAACCGCCTGAGAATTGCGCATCCGGAAACCGCGTTGCGCTTTCTGATCATGCTGTTCAGCCAGATGAACGCGCGCATGCGCGCGATGGTGAAGCAGTTGACCGAGGCCAACCAGGTGCGCATCGCGGCCGAAACCTCGCTCGACCTGCTTTCCAAGGTTCTGTTCGATCGGCGCGTCGGCGCGCCTGGCCAGGCAGCCGATGCAAGCCCTCAGCTCGACCGGCGCCGCAAGAGTCTGCGGACGGTTCGCGAGGCTTAGCCGGCGCGCCGCTCAGGCGGCGCGAGCCAGTTGCCGCAGTCCATCCAGAGCCTGCGGCATGACCGGATTGTCGAGCTGCTTCGGGTACACCATGTAGGCGGACAGCGGATAGCGCGGCGCGTCGGCCACCGCATGCAGGCGGCCGGCAGCGATCAGGGGCTCGGCCATGCGCGCGGGCAGGTAACAGGCGCCGCCGTTGCTGAGCATGAACTGTATGCCCAGCCAACCGATGCTGACTACCTGCGGCGGCGGTTCCAGGTCCGGATAGCTCAGGGTGTGCTGGATGTCGAAGGCCGGGCCCCACTCCACGTAGATGTAATCGTCGCCCGGATGGGTATCGGCGGGCCGGCTGCTCACCAGCATCAGGGTCTCGTCGAACAGATGCTCCACCACCAGGCCCGGGCTGTGCGTCGGGCTGTACATCAAGCCGATGTCGAGCGTGCCCTCGATCAGGCGGCGCATCAGGTCTTCCTCGAATCCGATTTCTGCGCGTATGGCCACGTTGGTTTCCTGCCGGCGCATCCACTGCACCCACGCGGGCAGCAGGCCCTCCCACAGCGCAATGCGCCCGCCGATGCGCAGGGCGGAATGATAGCGGCTGGGCAAGCCCACATGATGGCGCGCCTGCTCCGCCGTCAGCACCAGGCGTTTGGCATATTCGGCGAAGCGCCGTCCGCCCATGGTAAGCGTGGCGCCGGCGCGATTGCGCACGAACAGGCGTGCGCCCAGTTCCTCCTCCAGGCGCTGAATGCGCGCGCTCACCGTCGACTGCGTCAGGTGCAGGCGCCCCGCGGCCTCGATAAAGCTGCCGCCGTCGGCGATGGCGAGGAAAGTGCGCGCTTGGTCGATGTCCATGCCCAGGCTTTTAAATCGAATATTTCGATATTATCCACAAAATAATATCGTTTGACCGCCGTTTATCGCTACCGATAGTCTAGGCGGGCGAAATTCGACGTGAAGGGAGAGGAGCATGGGCAGGGAAATTCCGGCAGAACGCGATTTGGAGGGTTATCTCGTCGACCCGGAGGCTTGGGACGACGAGATCGCGCGCCAATTGGCGGCAGAAGAGCGCCTGGAACTCACCGAAGGCTATTGGCCGATCCTGCATTTCATGCGCGACTATTGGCGCGAGCATCAGGTGATGCCCGACGTGCGCCATGTGGTGGGCTTCCTTAGCAGCCATCGGGGCATGGACAAGAAAGTGGCCAAGGACCAGCTGTTCGAATTGTTTCCCTACGGTTACGTGCAGCAGGCGTGCAAGATCGCCGGCATGATCAAGCCGCGCGCCTGGAGTACCGGCTGAGGCAGCGAGCGCCGGCTATTTGCCGACGCTGCGATCGGCGCTGACGTAGCGCGGCCAGGTTCACCCCAGCAGCGGCAGCGCTGCAGCGCCCGCCCAAATCCCGCCGCAAACGGGGCAGCGATAGTCCATCTGAAATCCTTGGTGAAATAAAATCCGGAAATTCGCTGGCGGCTAGAACACGCCCAGCGCGAGGCCGGCCGCCAGCGCCGCGCCGATCTCGCGGCAGGCCTGCAGCTCCAGCGGGCCGATCTGCTTCGGCCGCAGGATGTCTTCCGGCGCTTGCGCATGGGTACAGACGATCAGCGTTGCGGCGACCTGCTTCAGGCGCCAGCCGGTGGCGATGCGTTCGAGCTGGCGCGCGGCGTTCTGCCCGTCGCTGCCGGCGCAGACCAGCGCGGCATAGGGGCGGCCGTTGAGCCGTTCGAGCACGGCGTAGTAATTGCGGTCGAAGAAATCCTTCATCAGCCCGGACATCGCCGCGAGGTTTTCCGGCGTCGCGAAAATGTAGCCGTCGGCGGCGAGCAGGTCGCTCGCGTCGGCCTCGGGCGCGTGCAGCAGCTCCAGCTTCAGCGCGGATTCGGCCGCCGCGCCCGCGGCCGCGGCGCGCGCCATCTGCAGCGTGCCGCCGGTCATCGTGTGATACACGATCAGCAGCGTCTTCATTGCGCGCGAACGCTAGGCCTCCGCCGCGATCTTGCGCAGCGCCTGCTCGAATACCTGCACCGGTTGCCCGCCATGAATCAGGTGGCGCCCGTTGAGGATCACCGCGGGCACCGCGTTGATGCCCTGGTCGAGGTAGAAGCGCTGCTGCGTGCGCACCTCCGCAGCGAACTCGTCCGAGGACAGGATTGCCTTTGCGCGCGCCGTGTCCAGGCCCGCTTCGCCGGCGAGCCGGACCAGCACATCGTGTGCGCCCGGATTCTCGCCGTCGGTGAAATAGGCCTTGAACAGCGCGTGCTTGAGCGCGAGCTGGCGCCCTTCGAGTTCGGCCCAGTGCAGCAGCCTGTGCGCGTCGAAGGTGTTGTAAATGCGGCTGCGCCTGGCCAGCGCGAAGCTGAACCCGACTTCCTCGCCGCGCGCGCGGATCATCGCGCGCGTCTGCTCCGATTGCTCCGGCGTGGCGCCGTATTTCTCGGCCAAGTGCTCGTCGATGTCCTGGCCCGCGCCGGGCATGTGCGGATTGAGCTCGAACGGCTGGAAATGGATCTCGGTCGGTACTTCGTCGCCCAGGCGCGCGATCGCCTGCTCCAGCGCCTTGAGCCCGATCGCGCACCAGGGGCAGGAGACGTCGGAGACGAAATCGATTTTAATCGGCGTACTCATGCGCAGTGCTGCCTCACGCCGCTTTCACCGCGCGCAGCTGATAGCCGATGCGCGGGAAGTGCACGTGCACGGTGCCGGCGCGCGGGTCGCTGCGGCGCAGGCTGTAGCGCGTGCGCGTGGCGGCGACGAGCTCGCCCTCGGTCGCTTCGAGGCCGAAGCTTTCGGCGGTGATGGTGACCTTGCTGCCGAGCGCAATGCCGTGGTCGTCCTGGAATTTTTTCTGGTCGAGCGCGGCCGGGGTTGATTTCGCCGCCAGCGCGATCGCATCGGCCGAACCGAGCTCGCTCGCGCTGCCGTGGCCGAAGGCGGCCATGCGGCCCATCCAGGCGGCGAGGCTGGGCGTGGCGTCGAAAATGCCCGCGAGCGGCGCGATGCGCTTGGTGAACCAGAGCGCGTGGTAGCAGGAGAAATCGGCCACGCTGGGCTGCCCGCCAAGGACGAAGGGCTGCTCGTCCACCATGCTCGCGATGCGGCGCAGACAGGACCTGTAGGCCGAGGTCGCATCCGACGGATGCATGCGCGGGCCGCCGGCGCGCATCTTGGCGCGGTCCTCGGCGAAGGCCTTGGCCTCTTCGGGTGTCTGGTCCTTGAACATATAGGCCGCGCCCGCCGGGCTGAAGCTGTAGCCCATCGCCGCCCAGAACAGCGTCGAGTCGGCCCACTGCGCAACGATGCGCACCGCGCCGGTGCTCCCCTGCGGATAGAGGCTGGGCGCGCCCTGGCGATGCTCGAGCACGTCGCAGATGAGCGCGGTGTCGCAGTAGATGTCGGCGCCGATCTGCAGCAGCGGAGTGCGCCGGTAGCCGCCGGTGAGCGCGACCACGTCGGGCTTGGGCATGATGCGCGGAATGATCACCGACTTCCATGCGAGCTTCTTGTAGCCCAGCACGGTGCGGATTTTTTCGGCAAACGGGGACGTCGGGTAATGGTGCAGGATCAGCTCAGACATGCGGGTTCCTTTCATCCGGTGCGCAACGGGGCCCCCGGCGCGGGGACGGGGACCTGAACTCTAACATTAGTCGGCGCGCGCAAGCGGCGGCGCCCTCACCGGGCTCAATAACCCGCCTTGTGCGGAATCACGCCGCGCACGCCGCCGCGCGGGTTGGGCACATCGCCCTGGTAGCGCGGAATCACGTGGATGTGCGCATGCCACACTGACTGCCCCGCGGCCGCGCCGCAGTTGGCGCCGACGTTGAAGCCGTCGGGCGCGAAGCGCGCGCGCAGCAGTTGCTGCAGCGGCAGCACCAGGCGAAAGCAGTCGGCATATTCCTCGTCCTCCAGCTCGAAAATGGTGAGCGCATGGCGCTTGGGCACTACCAGCGCGTGCCCGCGCGACACCGGGTAGGAGTCGAAGAACGCAAGCGCGTGCGCGTTCTCGGCGAGGATCTCGCGTTTGGGTTTGCAGAATATGCACTCGGTCTGGTTCATGGCGACGGGCCTGCTCAAGTCTCAACCGGCGGCGATTCTACTCTGGTACCGTTCGGGTATGAACCTTTCCAAGGCGCCGTTCAGGCTATTCAGCGCGCGCAGCGCCCGCACCGCCGCCATGCCCTTCATCATGCTGACGACGTTGCTGGACATGATCGCGATCGGCCTGATGATCCCGGTACTGCCGGCGCTGGTCGGCAGCTTTACCGGGACGCAGGCGGACCAGGCCTTCTGGTACGGCATGGTGACGTTCAGCTTCAGCCTCGCCAATTTCTTTGCTTCACCCGTGCTGGGCGCGCTGTCGGACCGCTACGGCCGGCGCCCGGTGCTGTTGATGGGTTTCTGCGGCCTGGCGCTGAGTTTCTTCGCCACCGCGCTCGCGACGGCGGTGTGGATGCTGCTTGCGGTGCGCCTGGTGAGCGGGGCGATGCAGTCCAACCTCTCGGTCGCCAACGCCTACGTCGCCGACATCACGCCGCCGGAGCAGCGCGCGAAGCGCTTCGGCATGCTCGGCGCGATGTTCGGCGTCGGCTTCATCCTCGGGCCGGTGATGGGCGGCCTGCTCGGCGCGATCGATCTGCGCCTGCCCTTCTTCGCCGCGGGCAGCCTCGCCCTGCTCAATCTGCTCTACGGCTATTTCGTGCTGCCCGAGTCGCTGCCGCCGGAGCGCCGCCACCGCGTGCACTGGAGCGCGGCGAATCCGGTGGCATCGCTGCGCGGCCTGGCGCAGCTGCAGGGCGCCGGCCGGCTGGTCGCGGTGATCGCCTGCAGCGGCCTTGCGCAATTCGTGCTCTATACGAGCTGGGTGCTGTATGCGACGTTCAAGTTCGGCTGGGGGCCGCGCGAGAACGGCTGGTCGCTGGCGGCGGTGGGCGTGGTGTCGGCGATCACGCAGGGCCTGCTGCTCGGGCGCCTGCTCAAGCGCTTCAGCCCGCAGCGCCTCGCCGTCATCGGCATGATTTCGTCGATGCTCGCCTATGCCGCCTGGGGCGCCGCCACCCAGGGCTGGATGATGTTCGCCATCATTTTCCTGAACTTCCTCAGCGCCACCGTGAGCGCCTCGATCCAGAGCATCATTTCCGGCGCCGCGGACGCGCGCAGCCAGGGCAAGACGCTGGGCGCGGTGAGCGGCCTGAACAGCCTGATGGCGGTGATTGCGCCGATGCTCTCGGCGCCGCTGCTGGTGATGGTGTCGCACCTGCCGCCGGGTGACTGGCGCATCGGCGCGCCGATGTATTTTTGCGCGCTGCTGCAGGCGGCGGCGTTGTGGCTGGCGGTGTCGCACTTTCGCCGCCAGCGCAGCGAGCGGCGCGCCGATGCGGCGGTTTGACCGGCGCGCCTTGCCCGGAGATACTGGCGCCCACGCCCCGCGCCTGGCCGCAGCGCCGCATCCAGCATGAGCAGAACTTCCTCCGACGATCAACCCGCAGCCCGGCCGCCTCCGGCGAGCGCCTATGTCGCGCGCGATGACAAGCGCTACGCCTCCACCGATCTGACGCGCGGCCCCTGGCATCCGCAGCATCAGCATGGCGGCCCGCCGATCGCGCTGGCCGCGCGCTGCATCGAGCGTGCCGCCGCCGCGCTCGGGCTCGCGCATGTCGCGCGCCTGACCGCGAACCTGCTGCGGCCGGTGCCGATCGCCGAACTCGCGCTGGAGGTGCACACCGATTACGCCGGGCGCAATGTCGCGCATTTTTCCGCGCAGATGAGCGCGGGCGGCAAGGAGGTGGCGCGCTTCACCGCGGTGGCGCAGCGCGAGGCCGGCGTGCGCATTCCCGACGGCCTTCCCGGCCACCCGTTGCCGCAGGCGCCGCTGGCGCTGGAGCGCTCGCCCGCGGCGCCGTTCCTGTTTGCGAGCAAGACCACCGGTTATCACGATCTGATCGAAGGCCGCGTTGCCGCGGGCGTTCCGTTTCGCGGCCCCTCGGCGGTGTGGTTCCGGCTGCGCCATCCGCTGGTCGCGGGCGAGGCGCCGGATGCGCTCGAGCGCGTCGCGGTCGCCGCCGACTCGGGCAACGGCATCAGCGCCATCCTCGACTTCCACCGCTACATCTTCGTCAACTCGGATCTCTCGATCAACCTGCTGCGCCGCGCGCGCGGCGAATGGATCTGCATCGACGCGCGCACGCTCCTGGGCGCGGACGGCGGCGGCATTGCCGAGGCGCGCATATTCGATGTCGAAGGGCTGATCGGCCGCTCCACGCAAAGCCTGGCGATCCACTTGCGCGACTAGGCGGCGCTCAGAACTTGGGCAGCCTGGATTCGCCGAGGCCCTGCAGGGGACCTAGCGGATTCTTGTTTTCTTCGTGCTCGTGTATCGACGGCTGGCCGCCGGTCAGCTTGTACACGACGACCCCGTTCTTGATCAGGATGACGCCGTTGAAGCGCCAGCCGACGATGTCGACCTTGCGTTTGAAATTCAGAAAGTCCGCCCAGAAATTGCCGTAGCGCGTGCGCTTGAGCGTCTTCTGGTCGACCTCGTAGCCGGTGCAGGCGCTCTTGGCGCTGATGCAGTCCTGTACGCCGGGGTCCAGATCCTGCGCGTTGGTCGCCGGGCTCGGGATGAAGCGGCGCAGCACATCCGAGTAGTTGAGCAGGGTGATGTTCGGGTACTTCAGCGGATCGAGCTTGAGTTTGCTCAGGTCCGCCACCGTGGTCTGGTAGGGGACGATCTGGTCGAAGGTCTGCTGCGCTTCGTCGAAACTTTGCCACGGGCTCTGCGCGACGCTCTCTCCGCGCGGCAGCAGCGTACTGCAGCCCGAAAATAACAGGAGAAGGCTCAGAACCCGTAACAAAGCCCTTTTGTTACGGCCCGAATCAGGGGAGCACGAGGGGAGGTCCCCCCTCGTTTTGTTACAGACTCTAAGCGCAAGCCCCGTAGTTCGAGGGCTTTTCATGGTGGTTCATCAGCTCATCCAAAAGGGCGTACTCCGATCAGCAGGCCGTGCAGCCAGAACGCGAACAGCGCCCAGGCGACGACGCCCACGAGCATCGTCGCCGCGGTGGCGCCGGCGCTGCCGGCCGCGTACTGCGTGCCGGCCGCGCGGTCGCGCTTCCTTGCCGCGGCGTAACAGGCGATGGCCCAGGCGAGAAAGGCGCCGAACAGCACCAGGTCGGCGAGCCCGCCATTGGCGAGCAGGTGTGCGAACGCCCAGGTCTTCACGCCGAGCAGCATCGGGTGGTGCAGGCGCGACTTGATCGAATTGCGCGGCACATAGGCGGCCGCGAGCAGCACGAACGCGATCAGGGTCAGCAGCACCGCCACATGCCGCATCGCGGTCGGCGGCGACCACAGCAGCACCGGTTGCTGCCGCGCCAGGCTGAAGCCCCAGACGATCAGCGCGATGCCGGCGAGCGAAATCAGCGAGTAGATGCCTTTCCACGGGCCCTCGCCCAGGCGTTTGAGCTGCGCGCTGCGCCAATCGTTGGCGAATATGCGCGTCGAGTGCACGCCCAGAAACAACAGCAGTCCGAGAATCAGAATGGTCATGGTCGATGTTCGCGGCGCCGAACGGCGGCGCGGTTCTCCAAATGGCGGGCGGCCATTATATCTTGCGATCGGCGCGGATTCGGCAAGGCGGACATGCTCACGCAAGGCGCGGCGGCTAACGTCAGTTGCTTAACATGCATGATGGCGTCCTTGCGCGCTTGACCTGAGGTTCAAACGCGCTGCTGCAATTTAGTTTGCACCAGCGCCGCCGCGCCGTTTTGACGAATGTCTGGCTTTGTGCGGCTGCAGCCCGTGCATGCAAAAACAAGGCGGCGCTGTTGGCGCATAAGTGCTTGAAGAACAATAAAATGCGCGCAGCCCGCCGGCGCGTCCGCATGAATTTTCTATACATCCGGAACTATCGCAGCCGCGGCAGCGCTCACCGATTCGTCCAATCAAGTCGCTGAAAAATATCCGGAAATCATGGTCGCTGCGCGTCTTGGCACGAACGATGCTGAGGAATAGTCGCGAAGCAAACAAAGACGGAGACAATCATGAGGACCTGCACCGAAAATCTGATGGCTACAAACGGTTTGATGCCTGCAAGGGCTTGGGGCGGCAACCGGACCGGCAAGGCGCACCTTGCGGGCATCGGTAAACATGCGAAAAACGTCGCGCTGTTCCTGGCGGCGCCCTTCATCGGACTCGCCTATCTGCTCGCATTCCCGGTGATCGGCTTCGCGCTCCTCGCCTGGGTCGCGGCCAGGGCGGTAATGGACAACGACAAGGCGCGCCCGGTCGCGCTCGCGCTCGCCGCCCCCTTCATCGGACTCGCGTTCGTGACGGCAGGCCCGGTGCTCGGATTGGTCGCGCTCGCCTGGCACGGCGGCAGGGCCGTGATGAAGGCCTGAGCGGCGCAGTCCTGCGCCAGCCGCAGGCAAATCACGCAGGGCGGGGTCGAGCGGACCCCGCCCTTTCATTTTGTAATGGGCTGCAATTGTGGCACTATTGTTCGGACCAATTGAAACGGCGCCAACGAAAGGACTCCTGCCCGAAATGGACGTACGCTCGCTTATCCGCAAGATCCCCGATTATCCCAGTCCCGGCCACACTTACTACGATCTCACCACGCTGATGGCGGATGGTCCCGGCTTTCACGCGGCGATCGATCTGCTCGCGGCGCGCTACGCCTCGCGCGGAATCAAGAAATTCGCCTGCATGGAGTGGCGCGGCTTTGTCATCGGCTCCGCGCTGGCTTACCGGCTGGGCGCGGGATTCGTGCCGATACGCAAGCTGGGCAAGCTGCCGGGCGAGACCATCACCCGCGAACACGAGTTCGGGCACACCTCCGAGCCGATCGAAATGCGCGTGGATGCGATCAGCCAGGGTGAGACCGTGGTGCTGGTGGACGACATGCTTGCCACCGGCGCGGTGTGCGAATCGGCGGCCATGCTCATCCATGACCTTGGCGGCACGGTGGCGGAGTGCTGCTTCATGCACGAACTGGCCACACTCGAGGGCCGCGTGCGGCTGGAGAAACGCGGCCTGAGCGTGTTCACGCTCTGGACCGACTGAGCTGCGGGCCCCAGGCACGGGATGCCCGGGTGAGGCGGGCACGAGGAGAAATCCCCCAAGGGGACTTTCCCGTCAAGCGGGATCGAGACCTTCGGGGCGTCTCCCCTCAGTTCGAAATGAAGGCCTAGCCGATGAACGGGTGCGCGCGGATGTAGACTTTTTCTTCGCGCATGGTGCGCGCGAGCAGCTTCACCAGCGCGAACACGGCTTCGATATGCGGCGTGGGCTCGCCCACGATGCGCCCGACCTCGATCACCGAACCGACCAGCGCATCGATTTCCGGGTCGCGCCCGGCCTCCACATCCTGCAGCATCGAAGTCTTGTGCTTGCCCACGCGTTCGGCGCCGGCGATGCGCTTTTCCAGGGTCACGCGGAAGCTGATGCCGAGCCGGCCGGCCACGGCCTGCGCTTCGCGCATCATCGCCGCGGCGAGATCGCGCGTGAGCGGGTACTGGCAGATGTCGACCAGCGTCGAATGCGTGAGCGAGCTGATCGGATTGAAGGTCAGGTTGCCCCAGAGTTTGAGCCAGATCTCGGAGCGGATGTTGTCCAGCACCGGCGCCTTGAGGCCGGCGCGCACGAAGGTCCCGGCGATCGCGTTCACGCGTTCGCTGCTCGAACCGTCCAGCTCCCCCAGCGGAAAGCGGTCGCCTTCGATGTGGCGCACCACGCCGGGCGCGGCAAGTTCGCAAGCCGGATAGACGACGCAGCCGATCAGGCGGCGCGGGTCCACCGCCGCCGCGATCGCCCCGCCCGGGTCGACGCTGGTCACCACGCGCCCCTCGAATTCGCCGCCGTGACGCTGGAAATACCACCACGGAATGCCGTTCTGCATCGGGATGATGATGGTGTTCTCGTGGCACAGCGCGGCGATGTCCCCGGCTATGGGCGCCACCTGGTGCGCCTTCAGCCCGAGGATCACGACGTCGTGCGGTCCGGCCTCGGCCGGCGTTGCCGCGCTGCGCGCATTCTGCGCGACCTGCTCGGTGCCGTCGTGCATGATCACGCGCATGCCGTGCGCGCGGATCGCCTGCAGGTTCGCGCCGCGCGCCACCAGGGTCACCTCTTCGCCGGCGAGCGCGAGCTTCGCGCCGACAAAACCGCCAATCGAACCCGCACCTACGACGCAAAACTTCATGTACCCACCCTGGCAGAAACCGCGCACGAAATGCAGGCGCCCGCGCGCGCGACGGCGCACCGGCGCCTGTTATTGATATATTGCTGCGACCAAAATCGAATGTTGCATCGCAACAGCTTGTGCCGTCAACTAAATCACCGGCACGCACCGTACAAAAATTTTAATTAACCGATAAATTCCGGTCGAGTATTATCCAATTTCCCCGGCACTGAACCAAAATCGATGCCGCAGCACGGGCATCCGAACGAGACCGCATGTGCGCTGAGCCCCACAGTTTTCGTTTCCGGCATCTGCCCCCAGTGACGTCCGCGGCCGCATGTGCGTGTGCGTCCGGCCGCGGCGGCAGGGCGCGGCCATGAGCCGCCAGCTCGATCGGCTCAAGGATGCCGAGCGCAAGCGCAATGAATTGCAGGCGCGGCGAGCGCCAAAGGTCGAAGCCGGGAGCGCGCCGGCCGGCGCGGGCACGGCGCAGCCGGGCATGGGCGCGCGCGGCCAGCCCAAGGCGCGCGGCGCCAATGTGCAGGCGGAGGCGCGGGCGCCGCTACAGAGCAGGCGGCGCGAGCCGGTGGGGCACAGCCCGCAGCCGGCGCCGGAACATAGTCAAGCTTTGGTGGACGCTGAGGCCGCGGCAGCGCAACGATCGCTCGCCGAGGCACAGGCCGCGGCGCAGATTGAGCTGCGCCTGGGCGCGGAGCAGGCCGCCCGGGCGCGGCAGGCGCAGCTGCAGCAGGCCGAGATTGCGGCAGCAGACCAGGCCAGACAACGCATCGAACTCGAGCGCGCCCTGGCCGAGGAGATTGCGCGCGGGCGCGACGCGGCGGCGCGCGCGACACAAGCGGCGGCGCAACGCCTGGCCGCGGAGCAGGAAGCGAATGTGCTGGCGCAGGCCAATCGCGCCGCCGAGCAGGAACTGGGCCTGGCGGCGCAGGCGCGGCTGGAGGCGGAGGCACAGCTGCGTGCCGTCGCGCAAGCGCGACGCCTGGCCGAAGCGCAAGCCGAGCAGGCTGCGGCCGAACGCGTACAAGCGGAAGCCGACGCGGAACGCGCCGCCCGCGCGCGCGCGCAAGAGGACGCGCAATTGGGCGCGCAAATCGCGGCGCGCGCTGGCGCCGAACGCGTGCTGCGCGAGCAGCTGAGCAAGCGCGAAGCGGCCGAACGCGAAGCCGCAGCCGCGGCGGATAAGCATGCGCAGCTGCAGCGCGACGCGGCCGCAGCTGCGCAGGAGCGCGGGGCGGCAGAGGCGGCGCTGGCCCTGGCGGCGCAGCAACGCGCACAGGCGGAACACGAACAGGAAGCCGCGCTGCGCGCACGCGCCGAGGCCGACAAGCTTGCGCTGGAGCAAGCGCGCCAGCGCGCAAGCGCGGATGCGCAGGCCGCCGCGGCTGCGGCACAGCGCGTGCGCGCCGAGGAAGAAGCACGAGCCCTGGCCGAGGCGAAGCGCGCGGCCGAGGAGGAACTGACGCGGGCGGCGCAGGCGCGAATGGAAGCGCAGGCGCAGCTGCAGGCTGGCGCCGCGGCGCGCAGTTCAGCCGAAGCGGAGGCGGCGCAGGCGGCCGCCGCGCGAATCCGGACGGAAGCGGAAGCGGAAGACGCAGCGCGCGGCCGCGCGCAGGAGGAAGCGCGCGCACTGGCGCAAAGCGAGACGCGCTCAGCCGCGGAGCGCGATCTGCTCGAACGCGCGAAAGCGCGTGAGCTGGCCGAACGCGAAACCGCAGCCGCGGCGCAAAACGCTGCGCGCCTGCAGCGCGAAGCGGCCGAGTTGGCGCGCGAGCGGCAGGCGGCGGAAGCGGCGCTCGCCCGGGCCGCGCAACTGCGGGCGCAGGCCGAAAAAGAACAGGAGGCCGCGGCGCGCGCGCGCGCGCAAGCGGAGGCGCTCGCCGCGGAGCAGGCGCAGGCGCATGCGGCGGCAGATGCGGCTGCGGCGCGCGCCGAAGCCGACCGCACGCGCGCCGAGGAAGAGGCGGCGCAGCTGGAGCGCCGCGCAGCCGAAGCCGCAAGGGCCCGCGCGCAGGCGCAGGAACTTGCGCTGGCG
>JAAOZY010000167.1 GCA_012274205.1 Betaproteobacteria bacterium | reverse complement strand
TGTTCAGTGCGACCGCCCACAGCACCGAGTGGATCAGCACGAAGATGATACTGCCGTTGCCCAAGCCGAACCAGATCAGCGCCAGCGGCAGCAGCGCGATCGCCGGCAGCGGATTGAACATCGAGGTGAGCGTTTCGAGCAAGTCCGTGCCCACGCGCGACGTGATCGCGAGCGTGGTGAGCACCGCCGCCAGTGCGAGTCCGGCGGCATAGCCCATGAGGAGCACCTTGATCGAATACCATGCCTTGGTGAGCAAGCCTCCGGTGGCGATCCCTTCCCACAGCGCCTGCAGCGTCGAGCTGAACGTGGGGAACAGCAGCGGATTGCCGAGGTGGCGCGCATACAGTTCCCACAGGATCGCCAGCAGCACGAGCAGCACGGCCTTGCGTACGGCGCCGAGATTCAAGATCGTCTCCCATGCGGTCAGCGGCTTTTCCACCACGCCGTAGGTGGTCTCGAGCGAATCGCGCACGAACTCCGGCCTCGGGACATTAGACATTGGTCGCCTCCTCCTCGATTTCGTCGGCAAACAGCATCGCATGGATGCGGTCGGAGAGCCTCTGCCCGCTTGCCGCATCCGGCGCGTCGGAGCCGTCGCTGTTGAGCTCCGCCTTGACCTGCCCCGGGTGCGGCGACAGCAGAAGTATGCGATTTCCGATCCGCACCGCCTCCGGAATCGAATGCGTCACGAACAGCACGGTGAAGCGCGTGTTCTCCCACAACTGCAGCAGCTCCTCCTGCATCTTCCTGCGCGTCAGCGCATCCAGGGCCGCGAACGGCTCGTCCATGAGGAGTATGTCGGGCTCCATCGCCATGCCGCGCGCGATCGCCACGCGCTGTTTCATGCCGCCCGAGAGGGTGTGCGGATAACTGTTCGCGAACTTCAGCAGGTTCACTTTCTCGATGTACTGCATCGCCTTGTCTTCGGCGGCCTTGCCGCGGAATCTACCCGAGGCCTTGAGCGCGAATACCACGTTCTGCTTCACCGTTTTCCACGGCAGCAGCTGGTCGAATTCCTGGAACACCATCATTCGGTCGGGCCCGGGCCTGGTGACCGTCACGCCCTTGAGCGCGATCGTACCCTCGGCCGGCCGCATGCAGCCGCCGACCGCCTTGAGCAGCGTCGACTTGCCGCAGCCCGAGGGCCCGAGCAGCACGAAGCGGTCCGACCGGTGCACCTGAAAGTCCACACGGTAGGTCGCCGTCACCAGGTGGTGCCGGGTCTTGTACTGCAGCGTCACGCCCCGGACATCGAGCAGCGCCGCAGGCGCGCCTGCGTCTATCATTGATTCCTCCTCCATCATCGCCTGGCGCCCACTGGCAATCGTGGCGCCTTGTATTTCGCCGGATATTTCACTCCCGTTCATGGACCCGACGCCGTCAGCCGTTCGGCGGCCCTGCCCGGCAACACGGCTCCAGTCGCCGCGAACCTCAGCTGCCGGGGAGCTGATGGATCTCCGGGAAGAACATCTCTTTCCACGACGCGGGCTTCAGCTTGATCGTCCCGACCCGGTACATGAAGTCAGCCTGCTTGACCGTATTCTTCGGCGTCATGACGAATTCGGACCCCGCCGCCGTGATGAACTTCTGTATGTTCTCCACCGTGTCTTTGCTCTTGGTTTCCGCGAGGTACATCTGAGCCACACCCCTGTTGTCGCGGGCGATGATGGCATCGGCCTCCTCGAACGCGGCCAGAAACGCGGCAAAGGTCTTCGGGTTCTGCTGGCGGTACTTGGCGGTCGTCCATACCATCGCAAACGTGTGCGCTCCGCCAAGAAGGTCGTACGAACTCACGACGGAATGAATGCCGGGCACCGCCAGCTCCTGGTACTGAAACGGCGGCGCCGAGAAATGGCTGTTGATCTCCCCTCCCGAGAGCATGGCCGTCATCGCATCGGGGTGCGAAAGCGACACGGTCAGCGAATCGAGTTTGTGCGCGCTGCCTTCGCCGAACGCCTGTTCCGCGGCCATCTGCAGGAACATGGCCTGGTTGGACACTTTGATCGCCGGCAGCGCGATCTTGTCCCTTTCGGTGAAATCCTTCACGCTCTTGATGCCGGGGTTGCGCGTGTTGAGATACAGGGGCATCGCCGCCATCGCGCACACGCCTTCGACGTCGAGGCTCCCCCGGGTCTTGGCCCACAGCGTGATGAACGGCGGTACCCCGCCGGAAGCGAAGCTCAGATCGCCGCCGAGCAGAGCGTCGTTCATCACGCCGCCGCTCGCGAGCTTGACCCAGCTCACCTTGACCTCGCCGAGCCCCGCCGCCTTGACGTGTTTCTCCAGCAGTTTGTAGTGCTGCATCACCATCAGCGGCAGGAAGGCGAGGCCGTACTGCTGCGCCATCTTGATCTCGCCCCCCTCCGCCATCGCGCGACCGGCCGCAGCGAATGCAAGAACACCGCTGAGTAGAATCGCAATCAGATAGCGCATTGTTTTCATGCTGCCCTCCTTTGTCGCCGTCACGCTGCTCGAAAGACTTCCGCTTCGGAACCGGTTGGAAAAGACCTGCCCTCAGCTTCCGGGAAGGCTTTGGACCTCCGGCATGAACAGGTCCTTCCACGACGCTGGTTTGACCTTGATCGAGCCGATCTTATAGAGGAAATCAGCATATTTCATGACGTTTTTCGGGGTCGTCGTGAATTCGATCTCGGGATCATTGAGCATCTTCAGAATCGACTCCGCCGGTACTTTGCTGTTCGATTGCTTGACATAGATTTCCGCAGCGCGCTTCCTGTTCTGATTGATGAAATCGACCGACTCATTGAGCGCGTTATAGAATGCGCGGTAAGTCTTGGGATTGGCTTCGCGGAATTTGCTGGTCCCCCACACCACGACGAAGGTGCTGGTGCCTCCCGTCACATCGTAGGAACTGAGCACCTTGTGTACCCCGGGGTTCTCCAACTCCTCATTTTGAAACGGCGGTGAGGTGAAATGGCTGTTGATTTCGCTCTTGCCAGACAGCATCGATATCATGCCTTCGGGGTGGGCCATCGAAACTGTCAACGAATCGAGCTTGTGGGCATCGGCTTCACCAAACGCTTTTTCGGCAGCCATCTGCAGCGTTACCGCTTGCACCGAGACTTTCACCGCCGGGAGTGCGATCTTGTCCTTTTCCGTGAAGTCCTTGATGGATTTGACGTTTGGATCGCGCGTATTGAGGTAGAACGGCATGCAATTGAGCGCCGCCACACCCTTTACGTCCAGGTTGCCCTTGGTCTTGGCCCACATCGTGATGAGCGGTGGCACCCCTACGGCGGCGAACTGAAGGTTGCCGGATAGCAGCGCGTCATTGGCAACGTTGCTGCCCGCGAATTTGCGCCAGTGGACCTTCAGGTCACCGAGCCCCGCCGCCTTGGCCTGTTTCTCGATAAGCCCTTGCTCCTGCATGATCATCAACGGCAGGTAGGCAATTCCATACTGCTGCGCCACCGTGATTTCATTCACTTCGGCGCAGGCCCGGCCCGACAATCCCGCCAGCAAAGCCACCATTGCAACCGCTTTCAATGAAACGAGCTTTTTCAGTTTCATGGTCCTCCTCCTCTAGTTATGCGGGCACAAAGCCGAGCGGCCCGGCGCCCATGCCGCGTTCACCTCAAAAAGCGCTTCTGTCCCTGGATGACTTTCCGGCTACAGCGGCGTAGCCGATGTTCTCAAGGATCTCGTGGGTGTTCTCGCCGATCCCCGGGGCATGTCCGGTCTCGCGCCCGGGCTCGGCAGCAAATTTTATCGGTGTGCCGAGCCGGCTGCCTGCCTCCGGGTCGTCCAGCACCATATTGCGCGCGCGCACCTGCGGATCCCGGTACGCCTCGTTCAAATTCAGCATTGGAGCATAGCAGACGTCCAGCGTCCTGAACCACTCCGTCCATTCATCGCGCGTACGTGCCGCGAAGGCTTCGGCAAGAAAAGCATGCACCGGCTCCTGCTGCGGACCCGGCCCCTCCCCGGCAAGACTGATCAAGTCGGGGCGGCCAAGCGCCGTCAGCAGATTCTCGATGAATTTCGGCTCCGAACCGCCCAGCGTGATATAGCCGCCGTCGGCAGCACGATACACATTGTAAAACGGCGCGCCGCCCCACCAGCGCTCGTTTGCAGGAACCGGGGCCTTGCCATGCACGAATACCCGATCGGCGAAATGCGGCGTCCAGGCAAGCAGCGAATCGAGCATGGCAACATCAAGATAGTCGCCCTGTCCGGTCTGCTCTCTGCGCAGCAGTGCCATCAGGATGCCGACCAGCGCAGTCAGCGCTCCCGCCATATCGGCGGCGGGGACACCCGGGAGGACGGGGGTGCCGTGCGCATCGCAGCCGAGCGCCAGAAAACCGGTCATGGCCTGAATGCTGATGTCGTGCGCCGGACGACTGCGCATCGGGCCGGTCTGGCCGAACGCGGAGACCGAACAATAGACAATCCGGGGAGCGCGCTCGCGCATTTTTGCATAAGCGATTCCCAGCCTGTCGACCACGCCCGGGCGAAACGATTCCACCAGCACGTCGCTTTCTTCCGCCAGACGCATCAGAACTTCCCGGCCCACTTCGGTCTTCAGATCGATGACGATGCTCTTCTTGTTGCGCTGGGTCTCGCGAAAGTAAACGCTCTGCCCCGCCACCGGGGTGCCCATCTTCCTGCTGGGTTCGCCTCCCGGGGCTTCCACCTTGATGACCTCGGCGCCGTGGTCGGCCATCATCCTGGTGAGATAGGGCCCGGGCAGATACTGGGACAGATCGAGCACGCGAACACCGGAAAGTTTCATCGCAACCCTTTCGGCGTTCAGCGCGGGCGGTCGAGCAAGGTCACGCAGCAGGACCACATGCCGGTGTTGGAGGCAAGGCCCACGCGCGCGTTCTCCACCTGGCGCGGACCGGCTTCGCCGCGCAGCTGGATTGCAATTTCGGCGATCTGTGCCACACCGGTGGCGCCCAGGGGATGCCCCCGCGCCAGCAATCCGCCGCTTGGATTGACGGGAATTTTTCCGCCGATCCAGGTCTGGCGCTCGTCGATCATGCGCCCGCCCCCACCCTTGGGGCACAGGCCCAGCGCTTCGTACGCGATCAATTCGGACACGGTGAAGCAGTCGTGGGTTTCCACGACGTCCAGGTCATCCGGCCCGAGGCCGGCGCGTTCGTAGGCTTGCTTCGCCGCGCGCTCCATGATTTCGAGCGTATGCATGTTGCGGGTCTGTTCGTCGATATCGGAAGTGAGCGCGCTGGCCACGACCCGCACCGCGCGGGATCGTCCGTGCTTCTTCAGGAAATCATCCGAACACATGATTACCGCGGCCGCGCCGTCGCTCGTCGGACTGCACTGGAGCACGGTGATGGGGTCGCAGATCATGCGCGAATTCATCACCTGCTCCACGGTCACCGCCTTGGGGAACTGGGCGATGGGGTTGTGGATGGCGTGGTCGTGGTTCTTCACCGACACCTGGGCAAACTGCTCCAGCGTCGTGCCGTATTCGTGCATGTGTTTCATGCCCATCAGGGAGAAACGCATGGGCAGCACCGTCAGCCCCATCACCGTGCGCGGGTCATCGTCTGGATACACCGCGAGCAGGCCGGGATCCATTTTCTCGAATCCCGCTACCGCCACCACGTCGTATTCCCCGGCGCGGATGGCCAGGCTCGCTTCGCGGATGGCGGTAGCGCCCGCCGCCGCGCAGTTCTCCACGTTCAGCACCGGGAGCCCCGACGGGCCCACCTGTTTCGCGACGCGCTGGCCGGCGGCGACGCCCTGCTTCACGTGAGCCGCGTAAAACTGCTGCACCTCGCCCCAGCCGATTGCGGCATCGGCCAGCGCCTTCTGTATCGCTTCGGCCGCGATCGATTCCACCTCCCGGTCGGGGTAGCGGGCGAACCTGGTGATGCCCAGCCCGATGATGTATGCGTCGCTCATGACTCGATCCTCGCAGGGCTGGATTGTTCCGCTTCGGCCAGATCTTCCGGCGTCGCGGGCGCGAATCCGTAGCACAGCACTTCGCTGCGCTTTTCCGCATCGCGCGGCAGCAGGAACGCGTAGGACGCCACGCGCTCACCGCATTGCCACGCTTCCGGTTCCTTTCCGATCAATTGGCAGATGACGCTGGCGCCGTCGTCGAGCACCACGCTGCCGACGGCAAACGGCACCGGGCCGTGATACCCCCTTGGCGCCTGGCGTGCCACGGTGAACGCGTCCACCTTGCCCAGCCGGGTCAGCTGCGCGGGCTCCAGGTCGGGGCTGTAGCAGGCGATGCAGCTTGCGCGAGCGCCGGGGAAGAAGCGCGCGCCGCATTTGCTGCAGCGCTGACCCACCAGGTGAGTATCGTTGCGCTCGCCCGGCGGCGTAAACGCACCGGGCATCACCTGCGTCAATGTATTTTCAGGCGCAGTCATATCGAGCGGCCAAAAACGCGCATCCTGTCGCGCGCTCCCTTTGTTGGAGTGCCTGAGCTGGGTTCCGGCTGCATCATGGTCAAATAGCTTCCAGTGATTGAGGGTCGCTGCACTCGATACTGCTGTAGTTTCATTTGTCCGACCCGTGCGATTCGGCGCGGGCATGCCTAGCCGCGCATCGGCGGCACCCGCTACTCTCATCGGAACGGATCAATTCCGGTAAGTTCCCGCCCCTGGATGAGAGTCAGAATGCCCGGGGTGCCGTCGGGGATGGCGAGCGTGCGCACGTCGCGCGCCATTTGCTCCAGGCCCAGTTCGCGGCTCAGCCCCATGGCTCCGTGTATGCGCATCGCCAGCGCAATCGCCTGATCGCAGGAATCGACCGCATAGCGCTTGGCCATGGCGGACAAGCCATTGGCCCGCTCGCCGCGGTCGATCGCAGCGAGCGCGTGATAGCAGGCGAGGCGGCTGGTGATCACCGCGGTCTCGATGTCGGCGAGGTCCTTCTGAATCGCCTGGAAACCGCCGATCAGGCGGCCGAACTGCTTTCTGGTGCCCGCATAGGAGCGCGCCGCATCGAGCGCTTTCTGCGCCATGTTCACCGCGAGCAAGCCGACCAGCGGCCGGTTGGCGAGCCAGGTCACCGTCAGCAGGCGCGCCGTGTCGCCGGTATCGGGGCACAGGTTGCGCTTGGGTACCCGGCAGTCGTCGAACAGCACTTCGCCCAGCGGCGCCTGGCGCAGGCCCATCATGTCCAGCTCCCGCGTTTCAAACGGAGATTCCGCCCGATCAACCAGCACCCGCGCCAGGCGCGTGCTGCCGTCGGCGTTGCTGGCGCGGCAGGTGACATTCATCAGGTCGCAGACCGTGGAATTGGAGATCCATTGCTTGCGCCCGTTCAGTACCAGGTAATCGCCGTGGTCGGCAGCGCTGGTCTTGACGCCGCGGGGATCGGAACCGACATCGGGCTCGGTGCTGGCGGTGCAGGCAATCTTGCGGCCAGCCATGCAATCGGCAAGGATGCGTTCTTTTTGCTCTTCGTTGCAGCCGAAATAAATGCGCGTGGTGGTGGCTTCGTGCGGCTGCAGTATCAACGCGACCTGCGGCGGAATCTGCTCGCCGATGAGGCCGTAATCGAGCATCTTCAGGCCGGCGCCGCCGCCCTCCTCCGGTATGCGCGCCGAAGTAAGTCCCAGGTCCGCAGCCTTGGCCATGATCTTCAGGATCGCGGCCTTGGGCAGGGCCTTGTCGCGATCGTTTTCAGCAAGGATCGGCTGGATGTGTTTCTCGACCATCCGCCGCGCCGAATCGACCATCATCTGCTGCTCATCCGAGAGCGAAAAATCCATCCCCACTCCTTTTTTTTGCGAGCGCGGCGGCTCGCCCCTGGCGTCAGGGTTTCAATTGTTTCCGTATTTCTTCGCGGTCACTGGCATCGCAAGAATATTTGCCGCCCTCCAATTATCGGCAAAGCCGTTGGCCTTGCCGACGACGCCGTCCTCCGGTTTCAGCTTGTCGTCACGGCAATGACGGAGCTCTATTTAAGTGCCTTCGACCCTACTTCGACGACGATGCGCCCGACCGTGCTCGCATCGAAAAATTTATCCATGGCCTGATCCAGCCCCTCGAAAGCTATGGGCCTCGAAATTTCAGCCAGGTGATCCGGCTTGAGATCGGTCGCCAGCCTCGACCACAGGCGCTTGCGCTCTTGCATGTGCAACTGCCGCGAGACGTTGATCCCGAGGATGTCGATCGCCCGCAGCACCAGCGGCAGGACCGTGGTCGTGAGCTCGGCACCGACAGCCATTCCCGCCACCGCGAGCTTGCCCGCGGGATGCATCCGCGCCGCCAGGCGATCGAGGTAGATTCCCCCGACGTTGTCCAGCGCGCCCGCAAACAGCGACGGTGCGAGCGCCGCGCGATTTTCGAGGAATGCCTCGCGTGACATGATGCTGTCCGCGCCGATCGACCTGAGATAGCCTTCCTGCTCCTTCTTTCCGGAGATGGCGACGACCTTGTAGCCGCATTTGGCGAACATGTCCACGGCGAGGCTGCCGACGCCGCCGGTTGCGCCGGTTACCGCGACGGCGCCCATGGCCGGGGTCAGCCCCGCCCGTTCCAGCCGATCGACGGCGAGCGCGGCAGTCAGGCCGGACGTGCCGAGGCCCATGGCTTCATACAGCGTGAGACCGGCCGGAAGCGGCACGATCCAGTCGCCCGGCACGCGCGCGAAATCCGCGTAGGCTCCGTCCTGCTCCGTGCCGAGCTTGTAGTTGGTGACGATTACCTTGTCGCCCTTCTTGAAGCGGGCGTCGGTCGAACTGGCCACGACGCCGGAGAGATCGACCCCGGTGACGCAGGGGCGGCTGGTGCGCACGTTCTTGCCGACCCCGCGCGCAGCCATGGCGTCCTTATAGGTGACGGCCGAATAGGCCGTCTCGATCACCACCGCACCGGGGTCGAGTTCATCCAGCGTCAGCTGCTCGAAGCGGCACACCGCTTTTGCGTCGATGGTATGGACGCGAAACGCCTTGAATCTTTCCGTCATGGGTCTATCTCCGGGGTTTCGATTGGCCGGGACTGGTCAGCCACCGGCGCCGGTCGGCGCCGCTGTTGAATCGGATTTCGGATCGCAGAAGACGACGCCGGCTGCGGCAAGCGCGTCTATGCGCGCGTCCGATAGATTGGCGTATTGCTTGAGAACGGCGCGCGTGTCCTGCCCGGTCCGGTGGCCCGACCAGCGCACTTTTCCAGGCGTGCCCGACAACTTCGGCACAATGCCCGCGAGGGTAACCGAGCCGATGTCATCATCATTGGTCTGCACCAGCATGTCGCGCGCGCGATAGTGCGGATCCTTGAATATGTCGGCCATGGTGTAGATGCGGCTCGCCGGCACGTTGCCTGCCTCCAGTGCGCGCTCGAGTTCGGCCAGGTCGCGGGAACGGGTCCATTTGGCCACCAGCTCATCGGTCAAGTCTTCGTTGCGGTTGCGGGAATTTTGGTCGGCAAAGCGCGGATCGGTGCCGAGTTCGGGCTGGCCCATGACCGCGGTGAGTCGGCGGAAGACCGAATCGGCGAACGCGGCGATATGGATATAACTGCCGTCGCGCGTCGGATAAAGATTGTTGGGCGCGGCGTCCGGCAGCCGCGTGCCGGCGCGCATGCCGGTCTTGCCGGTTTTCTCGTACGCCGGCACGAAGGATTCCATGAAACTGAAGGCCGATTCGATCAAGGTCGCGTCCACGCACTGGCCGGCGCCGGTTTTTTCGCGCGTAAGCACCGCCATTACGGTGCCGAACGCCGCATACAGCGCAGTGATGTAGTCGGTAAGCGGGATCGCAACCCGCGACGGCGGGCGATCCGCGTCACCGATCATGTGGCGCAAGCCGCTCATCGCTTCGCCGATCACGCCATAGCCCGGACGATCCTTGTACGGCCCGGTCTGGCCGTAGCCGCTGATCCGGGTCATGATCAGATCCGGCTTGATGCGAATCAGGTCGGTATAGGCGAGCCCCCATTTTTCCAGCGTGCCCGGGCGAAAGTTTTCGACCACGATGTCGAAATGCGGGATGAGCGTTTTCAGCAGCGCGACAGCCTCGGGCTTCTTGAAATCGAAGGAGGCGATGATCTTGTTGCGCAATATGCTGGCGGCGTACAGCGACTTGCCCTTGACCGTCTCGCCCAGCTGGCGTATCGGATCGCCCTCGGCCGCCTCGATCTTGACCACCTCCGCGCCGAAATCGGCGAGCAGGCGTGCACAAAACGGGCCGGCGGCGGTCGACCCGAGTTCGAGTACCCGGTAGCCGGTCAAGGGCCCGGAGCCTGTCGTTTTGCTATGCGGCACGCTTGACCTTTCCCTGCCCAATCGGCTGGTAACCCAGGTCTGCGGATATACCCGAGGCCGCCTTCAATACATGGGGAACGCAACGGTCGACGAGTTCGCGATCCATGCGGAAGGCCGGAATTCCCACGCCGCAGGACGCGACCACGTTTCCCGCGTAATCACGGATCGGCGCGGCAATGCCGCCCATTTCCGGATGATTTTCCGACTTGGTGACCGCATACCCCTTTGCGGCGATGTCGCGCAGGAAGCTGCGGATCCGCTTCGGATCCGTCACCGTCTTGGGCGTCCGCGCCACGAGCGGCGCGGCGAGGACCTTGTCCGCCGCCGCGGGGTCGAACGCGAGCAGTACGCGCCCGGTGGCGGTGCACCAGGACGGTCCGATCTGACCGATCTGCGTCTGCACCCGTATCGACTGGGAACTCTCGACTTTGGAAATGTAGACGATGCCGCCGGACCGATCGAGCAATGCGAGGTGCGGGGTTTCGCCGGTGTCCGAGGCCAGCCGCTCCAGCCAGGCCCGCGCCGTCTTCACCAGGTCGAGATCGCGCACCGCGGCAACGCCGATGCGCCAGAGCTTCAGCGTCACGCTGTACATTCCGGAAACGGGATCCTGCGCGACGAATCCCGTGTTTACCAAAGTCGACAGCATCCGGTGCACCGTGCCTTTCGGCCTCCCGGTGCGCTCAACGACGGTTCTGAGCGGCATCCCCTCGCGGGAGCCGCCGAGCACCTCCAGCACGCCGAGCGTGGCGGCCGCTGAAGCGATCAACTGATTGCGGTTTGTCACCTTGGGATCATCGTTCCGCAATGCGGAACATACTATTGAGATGCGTCCATCGTAGCCTTCGACGGCGGGAGCTGTCAATGCATCGCTCGATGCGCAACCAGTATTATGGCGTTTCTGTATGCAGAACGCGCGGCACCGATCTCGAATCGGCAGCCCGCGGCCGGGCTAACGCCGCGCTGTCGCGATCAGCGTCTCGCGCGGGACTTCCATGCCCTTCGGGGAAACATAAGAGCGCATGGCGTGCGCAATATCCGCCACCAGCGCCGCGCGCACGCCGGACTCCAGGCGCGCATAAATGCTGTTCAATCGACCGGAACTGGCGAAGAACAGCGGGATCGATTCCGCGGGCGGTCCCATGCGCCGCGACACGGTAAGCGGCGCGACCTCGGCCTCCCGAAAACCTGCCTCCTCGATCAGCGCACGCAACTCGCTCGCGTCGCCAAAGGCGTACGTCGCCTGGTCCGCCGCTTCCTGGCCCACGTGGCGCGCGAGCGCTTCACCCGCCGCAATGGTGAACGGATCAAACTCCGACGAGCGCCACAGGCATGCGCCGAACCGCCCGCCCGCGGCCAGAACGCGCAGCATCTCCCGCAGCGCGCCGAGCCGGTCGGGAAAGAACTGCAGCCCTTGCTGGCACAGCACCACGTCGAAAACGCCGGCCGCAAAAGGCAGCGCCTGGGCATCTCCCGCACGCCAGGTCAGCGGCGCCGACCCGTGGGGCGCGTTGGCGCGCGCGACGGCGAGCATCGCGTCATCCCGATCCAAGCCGGTAACCTGTCCCGACTCGCCCACCCGCTCGGCCGCGAGGCGTGCCACGATCCCGGTGCCGCAGGCGACATCCAGCACGGCATGGCCGCGCTCGGGCGCGACACGGTCCAGCAGCATGCGCGCGAGCTGCTCGAATTCACCCGGAACGCGGACCTTTTCGTAGATCTCGGCCCCGGCCGCGTCCATTCGCCAAATCTTGGTCTGAGCCATGCCCGCGTATCGCCTTGTCGTGGATTCAAGCGCAAAGCCTGGCGCAAGCGCGCGCCCTGCGCGCAGGCCGGCATGCGCGGAAGTTTTCAGCCGCGGCGGTGCTCGCCCACTTTGACTATCTTCATGGTATTGGTCCCGCCGGCCTTGCCTATGGGTTCGCCGATGGTGAGCACGATCAAGTCGCCCTTTTGCACCAAGCCTGAGCGCAGCAGCACGTTCTCGGACTCCTCCAGCAATTCCTCGCGGTCGCTGCCGGAATAGTTGACCATCAGCGGATAGGTATCGCGCAGCAGCGAGCAGCGGTAGCGCGTGCCGGTGCGCGTGGTCAGCGCATAGATCGGCACGCCGCAGTTCAGGCGCGACATCCACAGCGCGGTCGAGCCCGACTCGGTCAGGGACGCGATCGCCTTGACCTTCAGGTGGAACGCGGTAAACAGCGCCGCCATCGCAATCGACTGGTCGACGCGCGTGAACACGCGGTCGAGGAACTCGCGGTCGAGCGAGACCGGGGCCGAGTTCTCGGCTTCGATGCAGATGCGGCTCATCGAGGCGACGGTCTCCACCGGATACCTGCCGCTGGCGGTCTCGGCCGAGAGCATCACCGCGTCGGTGCCGTCGAGCACCGCGTTGGCGACGTCGGATACTTCCGCGCGCGTGGGCACCGGGCTCGCCACCATGGATTCCATCATCTGCGTCGCGGTGATGGTGAGCTTGTTCGCTTCGCGCGCCATGCGGATCATGCGCTTTTGCAGCGCCGGCACCGAAGCGTCGCCGACCTCGACCGCAAGGTCGCCGCGCGCCACCATGATGCCGTCGCAGGCCGACATGATGTCTTCGAGCGCGCCCGGCGCCACCGCCTCCGCGCGCTCGATCTTGGCGATCAGGAAGGCTTCGCCGCCGGCGGCGCGCAGCAGCTGGCGCGCCATGTACATGTCGGCGCTCGACTTGGGAAAGGACACCGCGAGGAAGTCCACCTTGATCGCGGCGGCGGTGCGGATGTCGTCCATGTCCTTGGTCGTCAGCGCCGCCGCGGTGAGGCCGCCGCCGCGCCGGTTGATGCCCTTGTTGTTCGACAGCACGCCGCCGTGGACCACGCGACAGTGCACTTCGTTGCCGCTGACCCGCTCGACCGTGAATTCGATGCGGCCGTCGTCGAGCAGCAGCACGTCGCCGGCGCTTACGTCGCGCGGCAGCTCCTTGTAGTCCAGGCCGGCGCGCCCCGCGTCGCCGAGCTCGTAGTCGGCGTCGAGGATGAAGGCATCGCCGGGCTTGAGCGTGACCTTGCCGTCCTTGAATTTGCCGACGCGGATTTTCGGGCCCTGCAGGTCGCCCATGATGCCCACAGTACGGCCGGTCCTGCGGCACAGCTCGCGCACCATTTCAGCGCGTTTGAGGTGATCCTGCGCCGTTCCGTGGGAAAAATTGAAGCGCACCACGTCCACGCCCGCGTGGAACATGCGTTCCAGGATTTCGACATCGTTCGAAGCGGGACCCAGGGTTGCAACTATCTTGGTGCTGCGTGCCATGTGCGGACAGACCTTTTCTGTTAAAGCCGGTTGATGCATTTGTTATGCGGCAGGCCGATTCGGCGCAGCGCAGGGGAAGTGTAGCCGCGTTGCGTTACAGAAGGCCGCGTTAAAGGCGCCCCGGCGTCTGAAGTTTATCATCAGGGCGCGACCGGCGCCGCCCGCGGCGGCACCCTGGTCCAGACTATATGCAGCGCAGGGTTGCCTATTTGCAGCGCAAGTTTGCCTATTTGCAGCGCAAGTTTGCCTATTTGCAGCGCAAGTTTGCGCTGGGCGCCATCAGCGGCTGGCTGCAGTCGCGCTCGGCGATGGCGCGATTTTCGTCCAGCTGCGGCGCCGCGCGTTGATCCGGACCGTAGCGCCAGTCCGCATAATTTCTCTCCACGCCGGCGGCAAACATGCCGAGGAACAGCAGGCTGAAATAAGGGTTCGAGTTGAGTTCGGCGTGAACCGAGGCCGACTGATAAGAGCTCCCCAGCGGCGGCGGGTCGCCGGCGCGAACGGCAACATTGGTGTTGGCGCAGCCCGCCAGCGCGGCAGCGGCAATCAGCGCAAGGGTCGCCAGCGGGAATTTCATGCTTCGATTCTAGACTGCTGCGAGGCCCGGGACAAACCGCTGCAGCCGCGCACGCAGCAAATTGGTGCATGCGCAGTGCTCGCTGCACCAATAAAGATCGCGCGCGGTTTGCATCCGGCCTGGCGCCAGGTCGGACGCCCCTCTTTGCCGGCTGCATACGCTGAATAAACAGCCGCTTAAATCCGCAATCCTGACCCTCTCCGCCGCCTGGCACAGGCCGTGCTAATGAAGGGCATGACCTGACTAACGCAAGCTCAGACAGTCTGAGTCATGGCTCGATTTACTTACTCTTGGGAGGCATCACTATGAAACGGCGCAGTTTTGTAAAAAGCGTAGCGGCAGGCGCGGTCCTCAGCGCCATGTCACTGATTCCGGGGCATTACGCCCTGGCTGCCGACACCATCAAGGTCGGCGTCCTGCACTCGCTCTCGGGCACCATGGCGATCAGCGAAACCGTGCTGAAAGACGTGACCCTGATGGCGATCGACGAGATCAACGCCAAGGGCGGCGTGCTCGGCAAGAAGCTCGAACCGGTGGTGGTCGACCCGGCGTCCAACTGGCCGCTGTTCGCCGAGAAAGCGCGCCAGCTGCTGTCGCAGGACAAGGTGGCGGTGGTATTCGGTTGCTGGACCTCGGTGTCGCGCAAGTCGGTGCTGCCGGTGTTCGAGGAGCTCAACGGCCTGCTGTTCTATCCGGTGCAGTACGAAGGCGAGGAACTGTCCAAGAACGTGTTCTATACCGGCGCCGCGCCCAACCAGCAGGCGATTCCGGCGGTCGAATACCTGTTGAGCAAGGAAGGCGGCGGCGCCAAGCGCTTCGTGCTGCTCGGCACCGACTACGTCTATCCGCGCACCACCAACAAGATCCTGCGCGCGTTCCTGCATTCGAAGGGCATACAGGACAAGGACATCGACGAGAAGTACACGCCGTTCGGCCATGCGGACTATCAGACCATCGTTGCCGACATCAAGAAGTTCTCTGCCGGCGGCAAGACTGCCGTGGTGTCGACCATCAACGGCGATTCGAACGTGCCCTTCTACAAGGAACTGGGCAACGCCGGCCTGAAAGCGACCGACGTGCCGGTGGTGGCGTTCTCGGTGGGTGAAGAGGAACTGCGCGGCGTCGATACCAAACCGCTGGTGGGTCACCTCGCCGCCTGGAACTACTTCATGTCGCTGAAGAATCCGACCAACGACGCGTGGAAGAAGGAATGGGCCGCCTATGCCAAGCTGCACAAGCTGCCCAATGCCGACAAACCGCTGACCAACGACCCGATGGAAGCCGCCTGGATCGGCATCCATATGTGGAAGCAGGCCGTCGAAAAAGCCAAGACCACCGACGTGGACAAGGTGATTGCCGCGATGGCCGGGCAGACGTTCAAGGCGCCCTCGGGCATCACCTCGACCATGGACCCGAAGAACCACCATCTGCACAAGTCGGTGTTCATCGGCGAAGTGAAAGCCGACGGGCAGTTCAACGTGGTATGGAAGACCAAGGGCCCGGTCAAGGCCCAGCCCTGGAGTCCCTATATTCCCGAGAACAAGGGTAAGAAGGACGAGCCGGCCAAGATGTAATTGCAGTAGCGCAGGCCGCGGCGCCGCCGCGGCCTGCTTCTCTCCCAGCCTCAAAACAATATGCTCCTCAAGAAAATAGCGCTGGCCCTGAGCCTCGCCTCCCTCCTCCTCTTCTGCGCGCGCGCCGCATGGGCGCTGCCGGCCGGGCTGGTGCTCGCGGTCGCCGCCGGCGACAGCGACCAGCAGGTGGCTGCGGTGAGCGAGCTGGTGGCCTCGGGCGACCCCGGCGCCGGGGCATTTTTCAAGGCGCTGCTGGACGGCGAAGTGCAGGTGGCCGGCGGCAAACGCGTGCTCATCGTCAAGGACGACAAGGCGGTCGACGCCGTTACCGGCGAAAAGGTGGAGCCGCTGCCGGAAGATGTGGAAGACGCGCTGGTAAATAACCGGCTGCGCGGCACGCTCGAGTCCGCGCGCAGCGCGCTGCGCCTCGCCTCGCCCAAGCGCGAAGAGCGGCTGGCCGCGGTGAAAACGCTGGAAGACGGCGCTGGCGAGGAAATGCTGCCGCTGATCGGCAAGGCGCTTGAGCGCGAGACCGATGCGCAAATCAGGAAGCTGCTCACTTTGGTGCAGGCGAGCGTGCAATTGAAGAGCGCCGACGCGGCGCTGCGCCTGGCGGCGGTGAACGCGCTGGCGCAAAGCGACAATCCCAGCAGCAAGATGCTGCTGCTCGGCCTGCTGGAAAAGAAAGGCGAGGGCGATGCCGAGCCCGATGCGAGCGTGCGCGCGGCAGCGCAGGCCTCGCTGCGGGCGGTGCAGTCGCGCCTGTCCAGCGCGGACCGCATCAACCAGATATTCACCGGCGTCAGCCTCGGCTCGATCCTGCTGCTGGCCGCGCTCGGCCTCGCCATCACCTACGGCCTGATGGGCGTGATCAACATGGCGCACGGCGAGCTGATCATGGTCGGCGCCTATGCCACCTACCTGGCGCAGAACCTGTTCCGCGCGCAGGCGCCGGCCTTGTTCGACTGGTACCTGCTGGCGGCGGTGCCGGCGGCGTTCTTCGCCTCCGCGCTGGTCGGCATGGCGCTCGAGCGCAGCGTGATCCGCTTCCTCTACGGCCGGCCGCTGGAAACCCTGCTCGCCACCTGGGGCATCAGCCTGATCCTGATCCAGACGGTGCGCACCCTGTTCGGCGCGCAGAACGTGCAGGTGGAGAATCCGGTGTGGATGTCCGGCGGCGTGGAAATCCTCGCGAATGTGGTATTCCCGTGGAACCGCGTCATCATTATCGGTTTTGCGCTCGCGGTGCTGCTGCTGATATGGTTCCTGCTCGCGCGCACCCGTCTCGGCC